>JAJZEU010000125.1 GCA_021805625.1 Microcaldota archaeon | reverse complement strand
GAAAGCTGCTGAGCAAGTCGGAGAATGTGATAATGACTCCAAGGCTCGTCGGAGGCGTGGTCGGTGCGATAGAAAGGAAGTTCACCGGAGCTACCGCAATGCTCACCGAATTCACAAGCAAGGACAGCGAAGGGGTTGTATCTCTAGCCGGAATTATGCCTGGCAAGATAAAGATGATACCTCTTGGTGCTGGGGAGGTCTTTGTCGCAGAGCACTATGCGTTCATAGCCGCGGATGACAGCGTGAAGTTTACCATGGAGACAGTTGGTTTCGGGGCCGCATTTTTCGGGGGCGCAGGCCTGATACTGCAGAAGTTCACAGGACCAGGCACAGTGCTGATTCACGTTGTTGGCGACATCATAGAGCACAAGCTCGACGGCACGTCTTCCCTTGAGATAGATCCGGGCCATCTCGCGGGATTTGACGGAACCCTGCAGTACAAGGTGAGGTTCGTTGACAACGTCAGGACTGCAATGTTCGGGGGCGTGGGCCTGTTCCTCGCGAAGTTCACAGGCAAGGGCACCGTAGTGCTCCACAGCGTCTCGAGGTTCAAGCTCTCTTCGGAAATATACCTGCAGGGACTGCAGCAGAATCCGAAGAGGCAATAGCCATATGCGCAGCCAACTTCAAGAAGCAGTAAAAAACCTGCTTCCTATGTGAATTCGTGAAAGCGGTAAATACTATGCATGCCGAAAAAAACGCAGACGCAGGAATAACGGAAGAAATACATGCGGACCAGAAGCTCTTCTCAAGCGTATTGGATATGGTCAAACAGGCCAACCTGGAAGGAAAGCTTGTAAGCTCGCTGCTCAATATGCTGGGTAAGGATTTTACCTATCCCTCTTATGATGAAACGAATGCCGAGACTAAGGAGGTGCACCCCGTTGCAGAGCAGATACTCGAAGCGATAAACGGACATGAAGTAAATTCCTTCCTGGCCAACATGATCTTGGAAATCAACCATGTGTTAAATTTGGAAATTGAGAAGATGAGCAATTCTCAGATGCATGAACAGATAAGCAGCCTTTTTGAAGAAAGGTTAATAGGCGAAACGATACTGCCATTTGTGCACATGTTCAGCTACGAGCTGCAGGGAGTGATATCAGAAGCCCAAAGATCCGTCTCCGCAATGGACTGGGATGAAGAGTCAAGTGGCAGTCTTGAAAGCGACCTCTTCCATGCGCTAATGGGTTGGTGCATAACTACAGACAACGCGATAAGAAAGGCGGACAATATGAAAAGCAGGGGCATGGACTACAGCAACCGGCTCAGGGAGAGTATGAGAAACTTGCTTACGATAAACCAGGCAATGGGTATAATACCATACGAAGTGCGGGACTACCTTGATTCTGCGACAAAAGGCAGGAAAGGTCTCAACGAGTTATTCAAAAGCATGGGCAGCAGACCACAGAACTTCAAAGTGCTGAAGAGGCCGGACAGCAATGACAATATGTTCGGTTAGCCCTTTAGGCTGTGCAGGCAAAGCTTTTAATGTGTTCCCATCGTAATATTCTACCTATAAGTTCTGGTGCTCAAAATGGGAAAATTTCCGATAGCCGACGCGGAGTTGGCAAAGGTATCGATATGCAGGAGGTGCAAGGCCAGGAACAGGGCCGGAGCCACGAAATGCAGGAAGTGCGGTTACGCCGACCTTAGGCCCAAGCACAAGGAACTCAGAACAAAGAAGTAGCCAAATGGATAAAAAGGTTAGTTTTGATTCTTACTAGTTGATTTCATGGCAGATTTAACCCCTATAGAAAAGCTTGTGGTGCAGTCGATGCAGGAGCTTGGCGCCACAAACGATGAGAAGAAGAAGACAGCTGACGACATAGCGAAGAAGTGCAACAGACCGAAAGGCATGGTCACTAACGCTTTGGTAAGCCTGTCCCAGAAGAATATAGTGAAGAGGGTAGCGAGGGAAAAAGCCTCTGGCTACTACATTACGGGCAGCGTTTAGGTGCGTTGCTTGCCGGAGCAGGAAGACTCAATCGAGTTCCTCGCGAAGTACAAGGATTGGGTAGCCATAAAGAAGATGGGCATAAAGCCGGGCACCACACCCGAGGAAGTGGCCTTCCACTTGGCAGGCATAAGGCAGAGCCTCGACAGGAAGGCTTTCGAGATTTTAGGCATAGATACGGCATCGCTCGACAGCTATGCTGCGCAGCTTGTCGGCAATTCAAGGAAGAGCTACGCAAGCCTCGCGGAGGTTGTGCAGAAGCTTGGCAGCGGAGAAGCAAAAGGCGTAGCGACCAAGGCCTGCAACGGCAAAGAAGAGCTTTCCGCGATAGCCACAGTCTACCTCTTCAGGAAGATTGTGCAGGGAATGGGCTTTGATTTGGACGTCAACCAGAAGATGCTAAGCAAGATCTATCCGAACCTCAAGGTAAGGAAGCCGCTGGGAAGGAAGCCAAAGGAATAGACGCACCGAATGCGCGCAAATTCTGATTCTTGAACAGTTCATGCAAGAAGGCTGGGCTTGTTGAGGAATTCGAATCTCATTGGGTTGCTGATGAATTCTTCGTAAACATTTTGGCTTTCTAACTCCTCAAGCTCAGGCGTTTTTGGAGGAGAGTCGAAGTGCGTTATCGAAAACTTGCTGTAATGCCTGTTAATCACATGCGTGCCGTCGGCCAGTATGTAAACCGCTCCGCCGTGCATCTCGGCAATGCCCTTGTACTCGGATTCGAACACGTCGCTGACAAGATTTGCAAGCACAAGCCTATCGTTGCCGCTGTTCACTGTTATGTGGCCGTAGTTTGGAGCAATCAGCACAACGTCCCCTTCCTTTCCCTCTATTATCCTCACATCAAAGGCATCTTGCATGCGCCTCTGCAGTACAAATGTCGCTTTGCCCTTTATTACCTCATATACCTCTGGGAAGCTCAAGCCGTTCTCTGCTTCTTTGTGATAGTGTCCGACCGTCTTGTTGCACTCTCTGCCGAGCAGCATGCTTGGTATTATGGTTATGTCAAAGCGCACCTTGTGCTCCTTGAAAAGATCCTCCATGTTTGGAGCCGCAACGGACCTGAACATGAAGTAGGTTTCAACTGAGCCTCTGCCCTCCGCTGCATCAGCATCAAGCAGCACGTCGCGCATCTCTGCTAGTTTCCTTGACGTATATGCCACGGGTTTGCCGCCCATGCGAAGAGAGCTGCCATCCGCCTCAAGCTCGAGCCCAGAAACATTCAGCAGAGTCACATCTATCAGCCAGGTAAAATATGTTCAGAAGGAATAAAATATCTTTTCGTTCAAGGCATATCTGCAATGGGGAGTTAGGCTAGCTTGGTAGGCTTCCAGCTTGGGGGGCTGGCGACCCGTGTTCAAATCACGGACTCCCCGTTTGCTATTTGGGATAATGGGATTTCTGAAAAACTAGACTATTTAGCCTTTCATGCCGAATGTACGGTGGCGATACTATGACGAAAACCTTCGACGACCAGATTAGGGCGTGGCACGAGGCGAGCAGAGAGCAAGTTAGGGAGATGATAGATGAAAAGAGGGAGCAGATAGAGCGGATAAGTGCAGGGATCAGAGAGCTGCAGATAAAATTTGGACTGTAGTGTCTTAAGGGAGCTTGGCTTTACCAGTAACGCGTTAAAATAACTTGTCTTTTATATGTAGATCGAATACGATGAAGATACTCTACTTTAACGTAACCGTAGGCTGCAAAGAAGCAGCTAGGTATAAAGGGCTCGTTAATTTCATAAGGAAGCAGAAGCCAGATGTTCTCGGTTTG
>JAJZEU010000011.1 GCA_021805625.1 Microcaldota archaeon | reverse complement strand
GGTCTGCCATATTCCCAATTGTGCTGATACTGCTGCTCGGCAACCTCGGCAACACAATCTCAAACCTGCCGATTGCTGTTGTGAACTACGATAATGGCCCAAACTCCATAGGTTTCATAAACACCCTTGAAGCAGGCAACATGATAAATGTCGCAGCTGTGACGACCCAGCAGAACGCCATGAGCATGCTGCAGAACGGACAGGTTTCTGTAGTGGTGGTAATACCGCCTGGCTTCACAACTGAGACTGCCGGTGCCCCGAACATAATAATGTATGTGGATTCTTCGTCGCCTACGGCATCAAGCTCAGCGATTTCCATAATAGAGGCAGATGCCCAGAAGTTCGGCGCAAGCATTGTAAAAGATCAGGTTCCTTCGGCAGCAAGCTTTGACGTGCTGACAAACTATACATACGGCGCGTCGAGCAACTACAAGACCTTCCTTGTAGCAGGCATAATAATAATGGTAGCTGCATTCAGCTCGATGTGGAGCGGGGGCTTCTCATTGCTGACTGACAGGCAGCTAGGCAACCTCAAAACCTTCCTTGTAGCCCCGATAAACAAAATGTCAATACTGATGAGCAAGATACTGTCGGGGGTTACGCAGGCGATGATATCTGGAACGCTTGCGTTGGGTATAGGCATGCTCGACGGTGCTGGCTTTGCAACAGGCGCCGTTTCAGGCATACCTGCTGTACTCTTCTTCATGTTCCTTGCAGCGCTAGGCTTCAGTGGCATAGCCACCATCCTTGCCTCAAGGATAAACAAGGTCGAGGTATACTCCCTTCTTGGAATGGCCATAACGATGCCCATGTGGTTCCTGTCCGGTGCATTCCTGCCTACAAGCACGCTTCCAGGATGGCTGTACCCTATCAGCGTATTCAACCCGCTTACTTATGCAGTAAATGGAGTAAGGGACGTAATGCTGAAAGGCATAATAACCCCAATGGCTTTCCTCTTCGACACAGCAATACTGCTGGTCTTCATAGTAATCTCGATAGCGCTGAGCTTTATCATGTTTAAGAATAAGATTAGTTGATAAAATGAATAAGGCAATAACGGCATTTGTGGTGATGGCTGCATTCCTGGCAGCTGTACAGGCGCAATCAAGCGGTGCGATATCCATAGCGAATCTGAACATAGCACCCAATCCGGTCGTTGCGGGGAGCAGCTTCACAGCAACATTCCAGCTATACAACAACTACAACTATGCCCTTAACAACGTGAACCTGAATCTTGTGGGATCGTATCCGTTGCTTAACTTCTCCCCGGCACAGACATATCTGATAAGCTCTATGGGAGAAGGGCTGTACAACGGTGTGAACTCATACCTTTCATACACTTTCAATGTTCCTGCAGATACGCCAACAGGGCTCTACACCGTATATCTGGACGGAACCTACCAGACCACGAGCAGCACTACGGAACTGTCTTCCACATACACTCAAAGCGTGGTGGGCAGCTCTGAGATACCTGTAGAGGTATATGTACACGGAGTGCCGAACGTAACTGCTGGAGTGAGCTCTATAGCGCTAATAACACCAGGAAGCCAGTCCAATGCTGTGCTAAATGTGATGAATGTGGGAGGCGGTGCAGCGAAGAACCTCACATTCTACGCAAGTTCCACGCCATACCTGAAGGTCCTGGGCAGCAGCACAGCAAACCTAGGAAGCCTGCAGGGCGGCGCTGCAGAACCTATGGCTATAAGCATACTTGCAAGCCAGAACCTGACAAACTCTACATACAGCCTGCCGGTAAGGTTCTCATATGTGTCTGATACTGGCAAAGCATACTCAAGCAATCTAATGGTTCCGATAAGCGTAGCTGTGAGCAATCCAGGCATATCCATATCGCTGTCAGGCGGTATGCCCCCCGTGCTCTATCAAGGCTACAACCAGTCCCTCGAGCTGCAGGTGCAGAATACAGGCGAGGGCCTTGCAAGAAACGTGAGCATAAACGTGAGCGGCAGTTCTGGAATAGAGCTTGAAAGCTCTGTAAGCCACTTCTTCATAGGCATGCTGCAGCCAGGCCAGACAGCCGCAGAACAGATCTTCATCAGCGCAACGCAGGACTCTCAGCAGAACACGACTATGAATGCAGCAATCTCTTATTATTCGTCAAACTATCAGCACCTCTTTACTAAGAACAGCACTCTCTATGTGGCAGTAGCTCCATCTGCGCAATTCAAGGTCATTGCGCAGAAGACATCTGCTGTCCCGGGCTCTACAGACGTTCCGGTAACCTATACAATAGAAAACAGCGGCAACATAGCTGCACATTCTGTGCAGCTGAGCCTGCAAACAGTGTATCCGGTCAACCCGATAGATAGCAGCGCGTATGTTGCGGAACTGCAGCCAGGCCAAAGCACCAACGTTACCTTCCTGATAAACGTCGACTCCAATGGCCAGCCTGGGAGCTATCCTGTCACGATTTACGAGCAGTGGAAGCAGCCAAATGGCATTGCGAACCAGCTATACTCGGGTTCCAGCAGCAACTACATAGGAATAGGCTCGCAATCATATACCAACGGTGCCTACGGCACTGCAACAGTCATAGTTGTAGTGATCATTATAGTGGGATTGGTGGCATACATGGCAATGTCAAAGAAAAAAGGCGCAAGGAAGAAATAGAGTTTGCTCTGTTGGATGAATAAGAGAGTTCTCTTCATGCCTCTATACCGATTTGGGCGTAAAGAACCCCGCGGCAGTCTACGACGGCGATAAAGCCACCATCTATTCTGGAGGCATGGTGAGTCCAACTGAAAGATACAGGAACAAGAAGAGCGCGGAATACCAACCCCGCCCTCTATAATATACAGATATGCGGTAAAAAGTATGCGGTAAAAATTAAGTCATAAATGATGATTATATCAGCTAACTATTTTTTCCTGTAATTTTTTAAGCTCTTTCTCTTTTGCTTTAGGTCCGGTGAGAGTAGTAACATACCCTTCATACTTGTTGAAATGTTTCTTTTCTTTAGCCCAAACTTCGGCATACTTTTCTTTAAGACCTATTGCGGGATATAGTTTCGCATGCAGATGATTTATTCCAGTACCTTCGAATACGATGTGCACCCTTTTTACTTTCAATTTCTTCTCTAGCAATCTGACAACTTTTTTGATCGCTATAATAAATTTTTTTAGTTCTTTGTTGTTCAGATCAAAAACGTATCCAGTTTTATGTTTTTTCGATAGAACTAGAGTTTGCCCCTTTATGTTAGGAAATATGTCCAGTATTGCTATGACATCCTTGTTCTCGTAAATCTTAAATGCAGGGACTTTACCCTTAACAATCATGCAAAATATATCTTCTTTTGGCATCCTTACCATCTAGATAATAAAGAAGCTTATAGTATTATCTTTTATACACCTTTCACTTCGTCATCAGACATACTATGTTGAAGAGTCTTTTCTATTGTTCGCTCCTTGAAATCACAGTCCAAATTAGATAAACTTCTTTATCTTCTAATTCAACACTTCTTTTCAAGTTCCAATATATTTTATAGCCTTCCTTGAAAGTAATACTACCCTTTAGCCGTGGGAGGATGTCAAACGGCTATGCCAAGGTAGACCCTGGCAATGGTGCCTATGACTATCGTCACTGCCGACGCGCCAAGCGATATCGCCAGCATCTCGAGCACGCGGTTCCTTATGCTTGCATTTCCTATAACCGCGATGACGATAGACGCAACGGTGAGCACAATGGCAGTGAAGAGTATTGCGAGGCCTATGCCAAAGAAGCCAGTATACCTCAT
>JAJZEU010000025.1 GCA_021805625.1 Microcaldota archaeon | reverse complement strand
TGAGGAAATTGCCGATGCCATTGTCTCTTCTACCGGGGGGAAGCTCTACATAACAATAGATCTCGATGTGCTTGACCCTAGCGAGATGCCGAGCGTAGGAACTCCGGAGCCTGACGGCATGTCCTTGAGGAAGCTCTGCGAGATACTGAAGGGCATTGCAGAAAAGAAGAAGCTCGCTGGAATTGACATCGTGGAACTGAATCCTATCCCATACCTGCACGCGCCGGATTTCCTTGCAGCGAAGCTCGCATATCTGACCCTCGGCTACTTTTTCTAACGGCAAAATTTTTGCACCTTCTTTTATGACGTTCTTTATTTTTTTTATGAATGTTTTTAAGTTTATTTGTGCATTTTTATGAAATAGAACCAATGTGGTCCAATGGCAAAAGCGATACAAACGCAGGTTGTTAAGAGATGCAAGTCAAGGGATAAGTGCCAAACCGTTATAGGCAGGCATGTTTACGGGAATCTGTACGGCATAAACCCGGCTGTAATCTCAAACCTAGATTTCATAGCTGAAACCGTAGTAAATGCGGCCATAGCTGGAAAGATGCACATACTGGAGCTCATAAAAAGAAAGTTCGATGCAAAAGACTCGCCAGACCGGAGCGGCGTCTCTGTCATCGCACTCATAGAGGAGAGCCACATCTCAGTTCACACATGGCCAGAGAGCAGTTATGCCACTGTAGACATCTATTCGTGCGGAAGCGAGGCAAATCCCGACACGGCATTCTCGTACATACTGGAAAAGCTGAAGCCGAAGGAGTACAAGAGATACTATGCAGACCGGAGCACGTGACATCCTGCCCAAACGGTGCGGGATTTCAAGCTCACGCTGTGAACCTTTTTATTAGTTGGTTGCAACATATCTAAGATTGAGTGAGGATTGCCTTTGCTGTTGCCTTGACAGTCATGTTTTTTAGCAGTGCGCTATATGCAGGCACGGTAACGCTGACCGGCTCATGCAAGAACACCCTTCAGGCAGGCAACACGATATTATTCGGCCTCTCGAATACGGGAAATGACACTGCCTACAACATGGTCCTAGTCCCAAGAACAGTTGACGCTGTCCCAGAGAACAGCAGCTTTAACATCGCATCCATGGGGCCTGGTTCTAGCTACAACCTATCCGTGGCTCTGGAGAACATAACCGCAAAGGGCAGCTTCGTAGACTCAATTCTCCTCTCTTACCAGCAGGGCAGCCTATTCGTCACGGATATCTTCCCGTGTTATCTCGTCATGGGAAATCTCTCAGCATCATCCGATATCTATATCTCGGCCATTTCCTCTTTCAAGAACGGTGTTGCAGCAATAAGCGTAAGAGCCTATAATGCAGGCAGAATCCCCCTTGCCGCAAACATCTCCATCATGCTTCCACCCTCCTTCAAGTTCCTTACCAACACCTCCTTCACCGCAGAGCTGGCCCCCTATTCCAGCAGCAATTTCACCTTTGCTGCGCAGCCCGAAACATCCGCGTCTTCTGTAGGCGGAGCCGTTGCATCGAGCTACATTCTCGACGGGATTCATTACTCCTCAATAGCACTGATAACAGTAAGGTCGCAAACCAGCAGCAGTTCAGGTGCATTCATTTATGCATTCTCCGCAGGTGTCGCAGTTGTGATTGCTGCCATAGTTGCCCTCATATTCCGGGCAGCTCACAGGAACAGAAAGCACAGCATGCATTGAGCTATCCGGTAATGTTCAGCAGTTCATACAGCCCGAAGCTCACATTTCCATATGCTGGCGAATATATGCCGCTTGTTGCAAGTGCAGCGGTCTTGTATGAGCTCATCACATGTGCGCAGAGCGTCGAATGGTACGGCGGGACAGCGCACCAGTAGCCATAGTCGAAGACATAGCAGCTGTAACCCTTCGTTGCGCTTGATCCAGGCATGTATGTTTGCACGCTGGCCGCGCTCCTTCCAAGCTCGTACCACAGGTCAGGTGTGAATGTGTATACAAGGCAGTTCGTTGGCACCTTGTTGTAGCTCTGGTAGATGAAGCTTACCGCGGCATTCGCCATATGCTCCTGTGGCATGCCGCTTACCGGCACTGTTATGGTTGGCACAATAAGCGCAAAAGGCACCATTACCGCGGTGAAAAGAAGCACTGCAAAGAGAACCCTTGAAGCCTTCATTGCCGCTGCCTCGCTTATGCCGGGCTTCCTGGACGCACGCCTCACACTCAGCGGCAGCCGCGATACCTCATAGATTCCAAGCGCAGCGAAGATGGAAAGAGGCGGCAGCGTTATGAGCATGAACCTCACATCAACCCCCGATGTCGCCGCACCAGCGTAGAAGAATGCGTAAAACATGAAAAAGGCGATGAACCATAGTCCAAGCATTATCGCAGCACCCTTCCTGTGGTGCTGCTCCCTGTCAATGAGGAGCCCGGCAACGCCGATGATTGCAAGTACGGATACTGCTGCGGGAAATACCACAGGATAATATCTTATGTTGTTGAGAAGGCCAAAAAAGTATTCTGTATTAGGGCCTATATTCGTTAAGAAGTTGTAAAGCGAGAACACCTTCAAGCTGGTGTAGCTTTGGCCGTAGTCAAGGCTGTGCAGCTCAGTGACAGCATAGTAAAGCTCCGGAACCGCCAATATCACGAAGACCAGGATGGCAATGAGCAGCTTTGTGCTGCTGTTGAGGCTGTCCACAAGCTCCTTCGCTCTTTCCCTTGCCGTATTCCGCAGGCCGTCACTGCTGATGATGAAGTATGAGATCGCAAAAACCAGTATGAGAAGGGCACCTTCTATGCGTATGGAGAGCGCCATCAGAAGGGCAAATACGAAGAGGTAGAGGCTTCTGATGTTCTTTACCTTCATGAATATCACGAACGCAAAAAACGCGAACGTTGCAAGCACCATGAATGGGAGGTCCGGCACAGCCTGAGTCCTTGACCATATGAAAAGCTGCGGCATCAACGCAAGTATCACCGTAGAGCCGATGGCTATCTCCTTGCTCTCGAACATTGACGACGCGAGCAGGAACACGAGTGCAATCGCCAGCGCGCCCATAAAAAGCTGGAGCGCATATGCAGTGCCTATGCCAATTCCGAAGAGCGCAAATGCAATCGCAATGAAGAATGAGCTTTCAGGAGGATCGTGGTAAAGACTGTTGAGCATGCAGCTGTGCAGGTAGCCCGTGCCGTACAGGCACCAACCGGAGTTGCCGTGCATCAGTATGTTCAGCGCTATGCCCTGGTAGATGTTCTCATCGAAATAGAGCTGCTCTACGGGGTGCACAAAAAGAAGCTCGAACGCGACGAAAAAGACCAGAGCCCCGATGAGCACTGCTATCGAATACCTGCTTACAGATTTCCTGAGCAGCTTTGCAATGGGCTTCCTGTTGAGCACAAGCATAAGCAGCGCTCCGAAGAAAGAGGCTGCGTACACAGCCGTGAAAGCATAGCCGAGCAGCATGCTTACGCCTCTTTGTTTTCTACGAAGAAGTTCTCGATGAACATGTACTTTGTCTTCGTCTTCTTCATGGTCGCGATGGCATCCTCGGGTGCCATAACTATCGGCATGCCGTGGATGTTGAAGCTCGTATTTAGCACTACGCCGTGTCCATCATTCTTCTTAACGCCATTCAGCAGCTTTGCGTAGCTCGGGTTCTCGCTACCGACCATCTGCGGTCTTGCGGTGAAGTCTACATGCATTACGGACTTCATGGCGCTTCTCATCCCGTCCTTCACCTCGTAGGCCATTGTCATGTATTTGTCGTGCCCCTTTACATCTTCGAGCAATTTTTCTGCCTCATTCTCAAGCATGGATGGTG
>JAJZEU010000042.1 GCA_021805625.1 Microcaldota archaeon | reverse complement strand
GATAATCTGCTCCATGTGCAATATCTCCTGATCTTTGATAATCTGCTCCATGTACAATCTCGACTACCATTGGTAATACGGTTTCGACTTTTACGGTTTCGACTTTTCTAGCTCGTATTCTGACTGCCATAAAATCTACAATATTCTGTGATTTGTCCTCATATATAAAGCACGCCAGTGGTTTGGGGCTACATCTTATAAATCTTTCTTTTTCAGTGTCCGACGGCAGTGGTTTTGACACAGATTTCAAGGAAAATACATCAAGGAGGAACCCCACGAATTCATTCGTGGAGGACGTCAGATAACGTGCGTCCATTGCAAGCAGCGTCCTTTCTATCGCGTCCTCTGCAACAAGCAATATATATTTATTCCTTAAGTAAATAAGTAGGTAATCCTGACATTGCAAAATGCATGCTTAATGAGAGCTTGCTTTGTTTTTGCTCTGAGGTTATATCATGGCAAATGTCTTTGATGTTGATGGAGCGGTGCTGATAAAGAGAGCGGCAGCGAAGCTGAAGGAAGAGGGCATAGAAAAGCCCCAGTACATAGGTTTCGTCAAAAGCGGTCCTTCAAAGGAACGCATGCCGCAGAGCGATGACTTCTGGTACGAGAGGTGCGCCTCGATACTGAGGCAGGTATACCTCAACAACGGCATCGGCGTGTCGAAACTGAGAACACGGTATGGCGGCAGGAAGAGGCACGGGGTCCACAGACACCATCACATGCGGGCGGGTGGCAGCATAATCCGCGATGCATTCAAGGTGCTGGAGAAAAAGGGCTATATAAAGAGGGCAAAGGCCGGAAGGGAGATAACGCCGCAGGGGCAGGCCTTCCTTGACGGAATAAGCAACGAGATACTCAAGGGTGCTTGAAGTTGCCGGAAGAGGACGAAGAGGGAAAAGTAAGAAGGGCGATGGCAAGGCGCATGAAAGAGATAGAGATGGAGCAGCAGAGGAGGGAAGTGCTCAGGAAGTACCTCATGCCAGACGCATACGAAAGGCTCATGAACGTAAGAGTTTCAAGCATAGAGCTCTACCAGCAAATAGTTGAGCTCATCTTCGCGATGATACAGCAGGGCAAGCTCAGCGGAAGGCTTACAGAAGCGCAGCTCACGCAGCTGCTCTCAAGGCTCACGTACCGCAGGGAGCCTACGATAGAGTTCAGGCACAAGTGAGGGTGTTACAATGGGAAAGAAAAGCGTTGAGAGGAAGAGAATAATTGGGAACAGGATGAAGAGGTCAAGGAGGATACCTGTGCTTGCGATACTGAGGACGCACAGAAGAATAGAGTACAACACATTCAAGAGGGACTGGAGGCACAGGAAGCTCAAGCTTAAGGTGTAGCAATGGCAGAACAAGCGCTCAAGATTAGCTTGAGGAAGAAGCTCGTGGGTCTCCACAAGAACAGGAGAAGGGAAAAGGCGGTGGACTACCTGAGGGAGCAGATAGCCAAGAGGATGCATGTAGGAATAAGCGACGTGAAGATAGACAACGGCCTGAACAGGCTGCTCCAGTACAAGAGCAGGCACATGAGCGATTTCTCGATAATGCTTTCGAAAGATGGAAGCAAGGTGGTTGCGAAATCTGCAGAGCAAGCAATACCCGCAGCGTCTGCAGCTCAGGCTCCAAAAGCTGCTGACCAGCAAAAGAAAGAGGCAAAAGCCGTGGAGAAAAAGAAGCAGTAGGCATGCAAGATGGGGTTCGCAAAGTTCGCAATAGATGGAAACGATTTTGTGGGGGCTTTCGGACGAGCGACAGACGGCTTCCTGCTCATGGGCAACAACGTAAGCGAAGGTAAGAAGCAGGCCATGGAGGAAATACTCGGAGTCAGGGCATTCAGGATTTCCATATTTGGATCCTATCTGGTCGGCATCTATGTAGCGGCGAACTCAAGGGGGATCCTCCTGCCGGATTTTACCTCCGACTCTGAGATTGAAGCGCTGAGGCGTGCATTGCCGAGCGTCAGAGTGGATGTGCTCGATGGCGACCTTAATGCACTGGGGAACAACATCCTTGCAAACGACAGGATCGCATTCGTGAATCCAAGATTCAGCAAGAACCAGGTAGCGAAAATAAGAGAGGTGCTTGGCGTAGAGGTGTTCCAGACGAGTACTGGCGGCTTTGACACCATCGGGGCAAATAACATAATGACAAACAAAGGTATAGTGTTCAACAACAGAATAGAAGACGATGAGAAGGATGAGATCGAAAGGTTCTCAGGACTGAAAGGCGAACAGTCAACAGCCAATTTCGGATACGTCAGCATTGGGATATGCTCCATCGCGAATTCCAGCGGCACCATAGCCGGTCAGGCCACAACAGGAATAGAAGCTGCAAGGATAGCGTCGAACCTTGGCTTCTGAGGGCGCAGCAACGCATGCGGCGTGCCCACGTTTTCCTAACCTCCGCTAAAGCAATATAGCTTTGACGCAGCAATATAGGCACGTATAATGGTGCTGAGATGGCAAACGGAAAGACTGAAGACGAGCTTGCGCAGCTGCAATATCTCCATGAGATATACGTGCAGCAGTACGGCGGGATAATCAACGAGCTAGAAAGATATTCCATGCTGAGAGAATCGCTTTCTAGGAGCTCAGAGACTGCAGAGAAGGTAAAGAGCATTGAGAACTCGCCAATTTTGCTAGGCATAGACGCCGGTGCATTCATCGAGGTAAAGGCAGGAGCGATAAGCAGCATCATAACCTCTGTCGGAGCTGGCTACATGGTGGAAAAGAGCGTGGAAGACGCAATGGCATTCATAAAGGCAAACGCAGATAAAAGCAGGGAAGTGGTTGCAAGTCTCGTGAAGGAAAAGGAAAAGGTCGAAAGGGAGATTGTGAACATAGAGTACAGGATAGGAGAACTGCAGCAGCGGTAGTAACATGTTCGAAGGACTGAAGAAGAAGTTTTCAAGCTTCATCAATTCTGTTGCGAAGAGGGAAGAAGAGGCGGAGAAAGAAGCAGAAGGGATTGCCGAGAGCAAGGCAAGTCACGGGCAATTAAGCTCCCCTCCAATAATGACGGAACAAAAAACAGAGACAAAGCGGGATGAAGCGAGAGCAACAGATGAAAAGCAAAGAACAGAAGCAAAAGAAAAGCGGGAAGAGAAGGAGCAGGAGAAGCGCGCAGAACCAAAGATCTCTGCCGCAACGAAGCTGAAGGGCATATTCCTTGGAGAAGTGGATATCAGGGAGAAGGATGTCGACGCCTATCTCGATGACCTCAAGCTCTCATTGCTGCAGTCAGATGTCAATTACGGCGTTTCTGAAAAGGTTGTGGAGCAGCTCAGGCACAACCTTGTCGGTTCAAAGGTGCGCTCCAAAAATGCGCAGTCTGAGATAACGGAAAAAGTCAGGAAATCGCTTTCTGAGATCATGGCCAGCAGCAGCGGCACGGACATACTCTCTATGGCAAAGAAGAAAAAAGAATCCGGAGAAACGCCGTTCAGGATACTTTTCATAGGGCCGAACGGTGCGGGCAAGACAACCACAATGGGCAAGGTGGCGCACATGCTGCTGCAGAGCGGGTTTTCATGCGTCATGTCAGCAAGCGATACATTCAGGGCGGCGGCGATAGAGCAGACCGCAATACACGCCAGCAGACTGGGCATAAATGTCATAAAAGGGCAATACGGCGCAGATCCTGCCAGTGTGGCATTCGATGCGGTAGCTTATGCAAAGGCCCATGGCATAGACGTTGTGCTGATTGACAGTGCCGGAAGGCAGGAAACGAACAAGAGCCTCGCGGAGGAGATGAAGAAGATGGTAAGGGTGGCAAAGCCCGACATGAAGATCTTCATCGGGGAGAGCATTGCGGGCAATGCATTGCTTGAGCAGGTAAAGCAGTTCGACGAGGCAGTGAAGCTTGACGGCATCATAC
>JAJZEU010000103.1 GCA_021805625.1 Microcaldota archaeon | reverse complement strand
TTGTAAAATTGGTAAATTTATTGTACCATTAAAAAGCTTAACGAAGAAGTTAAATCATGTTGGGCATTAAGACAAGGGCTTACACATACCTTACCATATCACTCTTCACCGGAGCGCTCCTGCCGGTGGTGCTTGCCTTCTCCACTGGCATGGATATCTTCGAGTTCTTCATGCTCACTTACTTGGCTACAATCCCTTTCGCCCTGCTGCTAGTACATTTTGCTAAGAAGGGCGGCAAGGTCGTAGAGTACCTTAAGAACAGGAAGATGCTCGCTGTAATCGTACTTGTGGGCTTCCTCAGCTACATACCCATAGAGTTCATTGTTTCATACTCGGAGCACTTTGTAACGGCATCGCTTACTGCTGTGGTGTTCAGGACATATCCCCTGCTCATGCTAGTCTTCCTTCCCATAGTGCTCAAAGAAAGGCTTAGCAAATTGCAGCTTGTAGCGCTGCTGCTGGCCTTCGCCGGCCTTTACATAGCGCTTACTGCAGGGAACATAATGGCAAACCCCTTCGGAAGGATAGATCCGTACATAGTGCTCCTGCTTGCGGGAGGCGCTCTCGCCTACGCGTTCGGCAGCACCGTCGGCAAGAAGTACGCTTTCGACATGGAGGCCGGGGTCTTCCTCTTCAACCTATCGCTGTTTATCCTTTTCGCAGCGCTCTTCGTGGTCGGTGGAGCTAGGGGTTCCCCCATAAGCATTGCTGACCTGTTCGCGATACTCTACGTAAGCATAGCGAACAACATCATAGGCTTCTACATGTATTTCTCTGCACTAAGAGTGCTGAAGACCACGATGGTGACAAACTTCTATTTCCTATCGCCATTCATAACAGTGCTTGCTGCTAGCCTGGTGCTCGGAGAAGCGATAAAGGCCTATTATATCGTTGTCGCCGCGCTTGTTGCAGTGGGGCTTGTGATACAGAAGTTTGACACATACGGCGGGACCTATGCCCAGAAGCAGAAGGCCGTCAGGCTCACGATTTTCGACGTTACAAGCGCTTTCATAAATGAGAGAGAAAACGCATTTGCGGATGCTGTCGAGAACGGAGAAAAGGTGCTGGCTGTGAAGTTGCATGGCAGGCACTACCCTCTGGTAAAGGAAATGTCAGGTGCGGGAGAATACGGAATGATCTACACCAGCAGGGATGATGCTTTCAGGAAGGAGTCCGGCGAGTTCGTAAAAGACATACTTGGCGCTGGGAGCGATGATATGGCCGTCATCAAGATAGGCACCCCAACCGAATGCGAGGGTTTCTTTGCGCATCTCCAGGATAGGATAGATATAGAGGAAGGCTCATTGCAAAATAACAAACAATATTGATACTTTGTATTTTTTCGGTTAGTATATAAAGGAGCTTGTGCACAAAATATTTCAAGGGTTGCGATGAATTTCACAAAGTGGCTCAGACAGATTATGCAGATATTCGTGCTAAATTTTATCATATCCCCACAAGGTGCATCAAGCAGTTGGTGCACCCTCATGCTTTCTTACTTTTAAAGGGCATAGCCATGTATAATCCATTCAAGAAAAACCTTGGACCTGTGCATATGCAGGAAGAGGCCGACAGCGACAGGCCTGTGAAATGGGTTGAAGAGAAGCCAAACGTTTGGCGCATAGTCTATGCGGACCGAGGGAGGTAATGCAATGGGGGAAAGAAAATGCACATCGGAAGAGGTACTGGCACTTCACGAAGCGAGATAAGGGAGACGTACAAAAAAAGGAAATACAGAAAGACGCCAGAGACTCCGGTAGTGCTCAACAAAGAGATAAAGGACGTATATGAAGGAAGAAAACACAGAAATACGCCGGATACTCAGGAGGGATAGCTGGGTGCTATGGGCAGAGCTGCGGAATGCTTTTTATAGATGTCCCCGAGAAGCTTCTTTCCTCATTTTCAGTCCATTTGCTTGAATTCGGACCCAACTCATCAGTCTCATTCAGCGGATCTCTCCTGACGGCGGCCTTCAGAGTTTTAATCTTCATGGCAGCGTCCCTTATGTCGCCAGGGCGCGCCCTCCCAAACTTTAATACAGGGTACATTCCACCAGTGCCAACGTACATATAGTCGAGCATGTTGTCGTAGATGTTTTCTCCGACAGTAAAGTACTGGCCTGTTTTGTCTTCGAAGAACCGGGCTATCTCATCAGCCCTCCTTCCGGCAAATGGGGAATCCGATGGGTATCCTGCTATGTTGAAAAGAATGAAGTCCTCATCTGACATGATCGGCCTGAACGGCTCGTCTGACGCAGATTCTACCTTTGAGTAGGTAACGCGCACGTTCGAACCTATATTGACTGCGCCATTTAGCAAGTATACTTCTCCAGCTTTCATCATCGGTTCGCCTGTGCTCAACGCCATGAACAGTTTGTCAAGATCAAGAAGCTTGTTTTTCGGGTTTACTATAATCCTGCATATGTCCGCTTTGGGCTTTATGGCCATGTCGAGGTTCATGGAGCCAAGGCCTTCCCTGCCTAAAATGAAATTCTCGGTGCGGTCTATGTAAGGCATGCTTCCGTGGGTAGCTGGCAGCAGCACATGCAGTAAGGTCTTCTTTTCCTTATTCCCGTAGAGCATTAGTGCGCTCAAGACCGCATATACTGTGCCGTCAGAGGCGACGTACTGCATTCTCTTTGCATCTATTATTGTGTGGATCTGCCCGCTTTTCAGCATGAATGGTTTTTCTGGGAGGTATTTCGAGAGGAATCCCCTCGTGGCAGAATCCATGAAGAGCACTTCCGGCACAGCTTTCCTGACCTTTCTCTCCGTAAACGGAGAGCCTACGCAATCATTGAGCAGAAGATATAGCTGCTCGCTTCCTTCTATATCAAGAGTTTTGGATTTCTCGCCATTTTCAAGGCACATCCTTATTGAGGTAATGCGGTCTGTATCCATTGAGTTTAAAGCGTACGTTTGGCGCGTGCGCTCGATGTAGTGGGTAGCGAGCTTCCATTTATCCTCTCTAGCGGCCGTCACCACTTCCATGATAGTACTCCCGCATTTTAGGTATAAAAATATTTCCTGCGATTCTTCTGACTTGGCGTGCATCATTTTCCTGAGCTGCCGGAAGCTTTATATATCAGATATTGTATAATAGATATTGTATAATAGATATTGCATATTAGATATCAAGTGATTATATGTGCGGTAACGTGAGACAAAATATGAGACAGAATGAAGGGCAGGGAGGAGACTGGGCAGGCAGCGTGCACTATTGGCGAAGGAACTTATGGTATTGTAATGAAGGCTCGGCATAAAGAAACGGGGCAGATTGTTGCCATTAAAAAGTTTAAAGAATCGGATGAGGACGAGCAGGTCAGGAAAACCGCATTGCGGGAAGTAAGAATTTTAAAGGTGAGGGTTCCAAGAGATATTTGCAAACATACGCAGTCTCAAACGAGCGCCGCCATTAATCTGCTCTCGTTCTCATTCAAAATAAAAAAACTTCTTAATGATAATGACGACGACGACGACGACAACGACAACGGCATGATATGAACGAAACAAAAGAAATTGAAACACGAAAACATTGTAAACCTAATCGAGGTTTTTCGACGGAAGGGGAAGCTTTATCTTGTTTTTGAGTATATTGAGAATACAATACTGGGAGAACTTGAAAAACACCCCTACGGCTTGGATGAACTTGATGTGAAAAAATGCACTTATCAACTGCTGAAAGGCATCGAGTATTGCCATTCGTTAAATGCAAGTCTCAACAAAAAAGAAAAAATATATATATATATTTCGACACAAGAACTGGAAAACCAACAAACAACTAACGAACAAAAACAACAAAAATGATAATAGATTATTCACAGAGGTCTTCCCTCTACCCCACAATCCCCCTAGCCCACCACACCATCCCTCCTCTTTCTC
>JAJZEU010000145.1 GCA_021805625.1 Microcaldota archaeon | reverse complement strand
GATGATGAGAACAGGATAGTGGAACTTGCAAAGATGTATGCAAGCGACGCTGTGGCGTGGCTTGATAAGGGGGACCTTTACACCTCGTTCTCTAGCATTTCATATGCACACGGCCTGCTTGATGCATTGCTCAGGCTAAAGCATCTAATAGAATAGGCGCTTGTATGGAGGTAAAGGAGGGTAAGGCGAGCATAGAGACCAAGGAAGGCGTGTTTTACAATCCAAACATGAGAACACTGAGGAATATTTCTGTTTCCTTCTTAAATGCTGCCAGCACTGAAATAGGCTCTCTTCTTGACTGTACATCTGCCACAGGCATAAGAGGGATAAGATACGCCCTTGAATGCAAGGCAAAGGGGGTGGTGATGCTTGACATGAATGAAAGCGCATATGACATCTCTGTTGGGAATGCAGGAAGGAACGGCATCGGCGCAAAGGTGCTGCACACAAGCATACAGGAGTTTGCGAATACCACAAAGGCAAAGTTTGATGCAATAGACCTGGATCCTTTCGGCACTCCTGCACCATACATTTTTGACCTTATGAAGATATCGAAGGATGGTACCCTTCTCATGGTCACAGCCACGGATACCGCAGTACTGTGCGGGGCCCATGCAAAGGCCTGCATGAGGATTTATGGCGCCAAGCCAATGCACAATGAGCTCTGCCACGAAGCAGGATTGCGCATTCTCATAGGTTATATTGTGAGGGATGCCGCCCAGTTTAACTTTGGAATAGAACCATTGCTTGCAATATCAGACATGCATTACATAAGGGTATTCTTAAGACTGAAGAAGGGAGCTAACTCAGCTGCGGAATCGGTTGGAAAGATTGGTTTTGCATCCGCATGCAGCAAATGCCACAGTTTTTCTTATTCCGTGGGTTTTGTACCGGTAATAGAAATGAGATGCGATTTCTGCGGGAGCGAAATGGTCTTCTCTGGGCCGCTTTGGCTCGGAAAGCTCCACGACAAGGGAGTAGTGAAGAGGATGCTAAGTGATGACGGGCTCGATCGCCATGGATTCGAGTTGCTAGAGAGGGTATACCAGGAATTAGATTTGCCATTTTTCTATGTCGTGCCAAAGATAACCAAGTATCTGGGCATAGGAGGCGTGCCATTTGAAAAGATAATAAGGAATCTTGGTGTGGAAGCCTCAAGAACCCATTTCAGTGCCGAAGCCATAAAAACAAGCGCAGGGATCGAAGAGGTAGTGAATGCAGTGAAGAAAGCATCTGCTAAGGGCCTTCTGTAATTATTGTGCAGCGCCTAAGCGCAAGCACATCTTCGGCCCTAGAGATGTTTCCTATTACGGCTATTTTTCCGGTGTGCTCCACAAAATTCACACATGCTTCCACTTTTGGCTTCATGCTGCCTTCTTCGAAGCTGCCGTTCCTTAGGTAGGTGTTCATCTCATGAACTCCGGCTCTTCCTATGAGCCTCTCTCCTTTCTTCCCATAGTTCAGGTAGGCGCCATCAACGTTTGTCAATACCAGAAGCATTTGGGCGCCTATGCCCTCCGCAATCAGCGAGGACGTTCTGTCTTTGTCTATGACGGCCTCGGCGAACTTAATTCCCCTGCGGATAGGGACTATAGGTATTCCGCCTCCGCCGCCTGCAATCACAAGCAGATGCGAATCCAAAAGGCGCTTTACCAGCGGCAATTCTGGGATGCTGAGCGGAATTGGAGAAGGGACTACTCTCCTGTATCCGCCGATGAGCTTCCTCATTGCATACCCGTGCTGTGACATAGCCCTTGCTACCTTCTTGCCGTAGAACTTTCCTATGGGTTTTGTGGGGTTTGAGAAGGAGGGATCCCCTGGATTGACCACAGCGCTAGTGATCACTATGGCAATTTCAGGAGGGCTTGGGAGGTTCTCCTCCAGCTTGCCTTTCATGAAAATTCCTATCTCTGCCTGCGTCTGCGCGGTGAGGATAGCAAGGGAAGCGCTTTGCTCCTCGCTGGCTAACTTCCCAACTTGTGGACCATTGCCGTGGGTGATGACGATATCACCCCTCTTGTAGAGGGATTCTATGGCCCTTGCCAGAGAGGCAGCCTTGCCTTTACCGTATTCCAGGGCATTTCCACCTATGGAGACAACATACCTGGCCCTTTTACGACTGTAAATGTTATGGGACTGCAAGTTTTCACTATTATGTGTTATCTTGCATGCGAAATAACTAAATATGAGGTTTGCGTAAATAATATTGAAGGTGGGGGTATGGAGTATACACAAGAGCTAGAAGGGGAAGGAGAGGGAATATACGGGTTCTCCAGGAAAAAAGCTGCCTCTGATGGAGTGGAGTACTTCAATGACGAGGCTGAAGAGCGAGACCTGAAGTACATCGTGGAAAACAGCTGCATGAGATGCGACAGGCTCCTCAGCAAGCGGGAGGTAAGAGTTGTCCCGCCGCAATATCTGCAGAGCAAGGACAAGTATGTGATGCAGAACATAGTGGCCAGAAGGGTCATGTGCGTGCCTTGCTACAATAGGATAACATCAAGCACTAGGGAAAAGATAAAGGAGCACTACAAGAGCGCGAACAGCAAGCTCAACGAGAATCTCGCCAAGGTGTTCCTGAGAGGCTTTGCGACAAGGCAGCACTGAAAGGCTGCCTTGGCAATGGGCTAATCCATACCCATTTCTTTGGCTCCATGCTACCACGCTCTCCTTTCCAACACCTTCTTTTTATTTTTGTTTTGATTTCTGTTTCGGTCTTTCCTTTCTTATCATATGCTTTCTTGCTTTAGGGAATAGCAACTATGGACAATATAGATTTGCCCGGCCATAGCTGCCATAAGCAGAAAAGAGAGCAGGGATGCGTAACCTATGCCGGCTATGCCTTGCCCTTGTTCAGATATTTGCTGTCCACAGCAATCATGTGCTTGTCTTCGTCGAAGCCGAGGGCTGATTTGAAGACCTCGGCATCCATGGTTATTGTGCTGTCTGAATAAGGATCATTTATGTAGAAGTTGTCTTTATCATAGCCCTTAACCACCACCCAGTGGGGAGACGAATCCAGGTACGTATTTATTACTTTTGCATCTAGCACCACTATTGGTATGTGCCTTGCAGATAGCGTGTGCTTTATGAGCAATGGCGTTACCTGCCCATACTCCTCCTCGATCTTCATCTGCGAAGCCTTCCCTCTTATCTCATTGAATGAGGCGGTAAGGGTGTCCAGATTTATGTTTTCGTATACTGCCAGCTTCCTCTCGTAGCCCTCGTCCTTCGTGTTGCTGACTATGCCCACTTTCGCACCCCTCTTTGCGAGCGCATAGGCAAGGCCATACTTTGAACCGTGCCACACACTTCCGCTGACTGCTTCCTGCCATATATCATACTCGTGCTCCTTCTTGAACTTAAACGAAGGATTTATGTGCTTCAGCACCATCATGGCGCATGCTGCAGAACTCGTAAAGTCTTCAGTTTGAGGATAATGCATAAGATCGAACATTACCTTTTCCTTGACTTTTGCATTCTTAATCCTGGCCATTATGCCTCTTGCTGTTAAGGCATTCTTTTTATTTGATATCGACTTGTTTGATTTTTTTTGTTTCTTTGACATATCCTCCACCTCAACATAAACAAGCGTGCAGGGAGGGAGATTTGCTCGTTGCTTTGAACTCCCGCAGGCCTAAGCCAACAGATCTTGAGTCTGTCGCGTTTGACCAAGCTCCGCCATCCCTGCAACGCTTCTAATTGCCAAACATTATATATAAACCTTTCAACATAGTATGACGTGAACCAGTATTTATATTTATCTGGTCAATTTGTCCATGTAAAAAGCATATTTTGTCGTCAACAGGCAGGCGCCATGGAGATAAAAAAACTCGACAGTGTAAGATTTGAGATTCAGAGGGAGGGCAGCATGAATACCGCAGTCAGAGTATAT
>JAJZEU010000081.1 GCA_021805625.1 Microcaldota archaeon | reverse complement strand
CTTTTTCTGTACCTACAAGTTACTTAGAGATTGGTAGCCTAAATTGGTATGGAACCCTTTCGGAAATAATGAATGGATCGATATCTAACGTTCAACTCTACAACACCTCACTTTCTGTCAACGACATAAAAGCCCTTTATACCGAGGGCATAGGCGGAGCGCCGCTCAGGTTGCAAAACCTAGTCGGTTGGTGGCCGCTCAACGGCAACGCCAACGACTACTCAGGCAACGGCAATGATGGCACTGCTACTAATGTAATCTATACAAGTTCGTGGACTAGCGGCTACACTGCACCGTAAGGCCATACTCTCAGACGAACCTGCTCAGGTTGAACTGCCTGGCATTGCCTTCCTCTCCCTCGCGAATATGTTCTCTATGTCGTCCTTTATGAGCTTGATCCTCTGCCTTATGTAGGGCTCTAGTTCGTATCGCTCTGCGAGCTCCGTGGCCATGTTCAGTCAGAAGACGCTGTATTTTCCAAGGACGATTTCCTTGGTCAGATTGCCCGTATTTTCGAGGGCCTCCACGGCCAGGTACCTGGCCTTCTTCGCAGCTGCATCGAAATCGGAGCCCTTGTCAACTATCACGCTTACCGACAGGCTTTTCGGATCGTCTATCTTTCTTCCTATCTGCGAGAGCATCGCTATGTGACACTCTTTTATGTGGGGCACCTCCGTTACCACAGTGCCGGCGAGTTTTGTAGCGAGGATGTTGTATATCTTGCCTACATGGCTCACAGGGTTCTTGCCGGCTGCCGCCTCAAGGCTCATATACCTGAACGGCGTTATAAGCCCGTTGACCCTGTTTCCCCTTCCAACAGAGCCGTCATCCCCGGCTTCGCAACTAAGCCCTGATTTTGTGAGATACACTTCCTTTTTTTCTATTGAGTCGCCGTGATTTATCGCTATGTCCACTTCCTTGTCGGTGAACTTCCTTGCAAGTGCCGCAACATCATTCCCGACTTTTTCCTTGTATGAGACATACTCATCTATGCTGCGCATGTACTTCGCAACAAATGCTATCGCTATTGTAAGAGTTATCCTGGCGCCGTCTTTTAGCCCCATCACCTTTATGTCGTCGCCTACTCCAGGCATCCTGCGTTTGTATGCCTCGCTGTTGAGATAGCGCTCGGTTTCATACACTATCTTCTCCACAGTGCTGAACGGCGCGAACCCCACCCCAAACGAGGTGTCGTTGGCAAGCGGCACCCCGTTTTCCCTCATGAATAAGCTTGTAAGATCCGCGCTGCCGCTCGCTATCTTTGAGCGCACTGTAACCTCACTGTCTACATCAAGGTTGTGCGTGTGCTCTTTTAGATAGCGGACAGCCGCATCTGCAGCTATTGCATTGACGTCTGTGCTCCTTCCGTCGAATCTGTTTGTAGCCCTCCCCGCCACTATCACTTCTATCTTCCTTGTTATCTTCCCTCTTCCGAACCCCACTTTTGAAGCTCCGCCTATAATAAGGCCTTTGTCCACGTTATGGTGCAATATCATTCCGGCGCTATTGAGATACTCCTTGCTCAGGTCCTGGCTTACCCTCTCCACTATGCCGTCTATAAGGCTGTCGGGGTGTCCCACGCCCTTCCTCTCGACGAATTCGACATCCGAATCTTCCATAGGTATTCTATCAAGCCTTCTCACCGAGATATTTTTCATTCTATCACTGAAACAACGCTGATACCACATCCCATATGGTTATATATAATTTTTTATGCACAAATAATTACTGATGGTAATTGGAATAGAATCATTGAAATCTATCACTGAGAGGATAAGGAGAACCAGGGATACGCTGGGGATAAGCCAGAAGAAACTGGCAAAGCTCGTCGGTTTGAGCCAGAGCGAGATTGCCAGGATAGAGAGGGATCCGGAAAAGCTGAATCCTGGCTATGCTACGGTAGCTGCAATTGCTGATGCGCTTGACAGCTACAGTGCGGGCTACGTTGGCACGGACACTCTCTCCAGGCCAGTCAGTGATATAATGCACAGGAAGGTTGTGTATGTAAGGCCGAAGGACAGGATTGAGATTGCCATAGAACTGATGAAAAGCAGGGACTTCTCGCAGCTCCCCGTGCTGAACAACAGGAAGGCCAGCATCGGCACCGTATACCAGAAGAAGATACTCTTCATGGCTGCCGAAAGCTATGGCGGCAGGAAAGGCATGCTGGTTGAAGACATAATGGATGGCGCATTGCCGCAGGTTGACGAGGAAACCCAGATAAAAAAGATAAAGCCCATACTCGAGAATTTCGATGCCCTGCTTGTTTCGGACAACAACAGGATCGTCGGCATAGTAACGGTATACGATTTTTTGCGCTTGGTTTGATGTGTCATGCTGAAGCAGCCTGAAGCATACTGTGCGCTTCGCTCCTGTGCTTGTCTATGATGTCCTCCCTCTCTGTCGCATCTTCAAGCCTGAACATTACATCCTTCATAGCGCCGTTATGGAAGTGTATAAGCTTGAGGCCATTTTTGTAGACTGCGGTTGCAAAGGAGTTGTTGAATTTCTTTGTGTTGAGGATTGTCCTTGCATACTTCGACCTGACTTTGAATAGCTCAAGCAGGTACTTGTCCCAGACTTCAGTTATGCTTACATGATCGGAGAAGACGTAGCTGCCTGCATGCAAGTTGCCGTCGACTATGTCGCTCTTCCCATATCCTATGTCAAGTATCGAATTGTGCAATGCTGACAATGATACGGCATTCTCAACCCTTTCACTGGTGTTTACCTGCTTCCCGTTCTCGAATTTTGCCGTTATGAGCGGCACTCTCACAACTTCGCTGTACGGAAAGACATTGTGGTACATTACGCCGTGCTCCATGAATGCCTGGCCGTGGTCCCCTGCGATTACGAGCACTGCGTTGTCCAGCACTCCCTTCTCCCTAAGCGAAAAGAGCAGTCCTGAAAGTTTACTATCGAGATATGAGATTCTCTTAGAATACGCATTTTTTATGATTGGTATGCTGCTTTTGTCTACCAGACCGCTCATGTAGAGCCACTTGTCCTGCTCTGTGTAGCCATCTGTGATAAGGGTTGTTGGATAGCCCTCATGTGCTTCCATGTAATTTACGAGTATGAAGTTGCTCCTTTTTGGAGAATGGTCCAGATATCTCGAGATCCGCTTGTTTGTGATGGCTGCTCCCTTGTCAAGCTCGTAGTAGCCGTACTCGTTGGAAAAGTGGGCGTTGAGCTTTAACCTGAGCTTGAGATATAGCTCATCTAGCCTCTTTTCAGGAAGGAACCTGGATATCGCATAAGCCAGCCTTATAAGCCTCTTTCTTATCTTATCATTCTCGATGAGCTTGAGCACCATCTTCACAGAGCGCCTGTTCTTGTCTATCTTCTGGTTGAACCAGATGTTGTCGACATATCCAAATCCATTAGCCAAACCCGTAGTCCTTGAGAGGAAGGGATTGTTTGAGAACAGAGCCGTATTGTAGCCCAGATAACCCATCTTGCCAGCCAGCGTAAGCTCGTTCTCGCCTATATACCGGGATTTAACCAGGAAAGGGTCTGTGGCTTCGTCGCTGTGCTTCATCATGTCTCTTCTCATGGCTGGTATGTCAATGACACGCTTGTTCAGGAAAATGGAGGTGTGCGATGGCACAGTGTAGGTACCCGGAGCTATCGCATTTTCATACACCACTCCTTTTTTGGCTATGCCTGAAAGCATATTGGTCTTTACCCTGCCGCCGTAGACGTCCAGCATGTCTGCTCTGACGGTGTCTGCGACTATGAAAATTATGTTTGGCCTCTCTACCATTCTAACCAACACAGCATCGTTTAGGGATTACTGTTTTATGAGTGTCAAATATATAAATTAAATACTTTTCTGATGCTTCGTTTTGTTGCACTGCGCAATGCCACATGTTGTCTCTTGGGTAAAGCATGGCACACTATGGTCACAACCAGGCAAGTTTTATATGCAGAAGTGCATATACTTCAGAGGGTTTTATGG
>JAJZEU010000060.1 GCA_021805625.1 Microcaldota archaeon | reverse complement strand
GATGACATGTCTGTAGTACCGTTCAAGGTTGCAAAGAGGAACTGAACAACCCAGAAGCCTATCTGCTTGGGAAGAATTCGTACACTTTCGGCGCCTGCTTATCAAACCGCACCTGATCCAGATAGAGCCTCGCGGCATAGTTTTCCTCCATCTGCACATGAAGGTTATCCATTGATATGCTGCTCTCAGTGAGCTCTACAAGCACCGCCTTCTCGGTGCGCGGGCTTTTGCTATTGTAGCTGTAGCCGAGGCGCATGAAAACCCTGCTGTATGTGCTCGTTACATCGAAACGGGCAAGCATGTCTTTTCCTATGCTGCCGGATCCAATCTCTGCATAAAAATTCGCTGCGTCATCGCAACTGAGATTTCCAGATAGATAGAATGTGCTTCCCGAATCCCTAACTAGCTTGATGAACTCCTCCTTAATTTCCGTTTCATTATATCCGGAGTGCAGCAGGGCGTGCTCTGCGACTTCATTAACCCTAAATACTGCGGTTATGGCCTCTTTTGGCACTTTCGCAACTCTGACTTCCCCCTCACCCATGTAGTACGCCCTTTCCTCGTAGTCTATGCCAAAATATGAAAGTGGCTTCCCTCTCATAAGGACCTTCCTTTGATCTATTGCGAGTACCACTCCAAATCCATTGCTTGTGAATTTCGATGCCACATCTGAGAATGGAGTTATAGGCACGCCATTAAGTATGCTGTTGCCCTTTTCTCCCGGATCTATCCCGTTTTCCATGTGGTGTTTTATGACGTACTCCCTTTGTACAGGACCCCTGAAGTTCATTCCACGCATGTATGTGTGCCCGAAGCGCGTGGCGTATCCTGCAAAAATATGCTGAATGCCTGCATTCAGTTTTTCGGCCAGCTCTTCATTCACCGCCCCTGTAAAAATGTTTTGTATCGCATCGCTAATCTCAAGCCCTTTCTTATGCAAACTTGGATGCGTTAGAATCAAACGCACAAGAGGGTTTGATAGCACCTCTTCTGCCCTGGCATTGCCAAGAGCCGCACGTAACTGCCGCTTTGAAGACTCTGCGGATCTGCTTCTGACTCCAAGTTCTTTGCAGTCCCAATATCTGTATGGCGCCCAGATGTTGGTATTGAGCATGAGAGTAGTGATCTCCTTCATGTTCAAAGTTATCTCTTCAGCACTGACTTTCGGGCTGTTATCTATCCTATTGATCAGGTGAGCCATGGCGCCAGGATCTATAATCTCCCCGATATCAACATTACCCACAAAACCGAGTTCAGCCATCTTGTATAGCAGTTCGCCAAAACTCATGCTGAAGAATTCCTCGAGCTTGTCGCTTGCGTATGCCACTGCCAGCTTCATCGGTTCAGCTGCAGTTGGTAAATCGTGGCCTCCATGCTTAGCTCCGGAAGCGGCTGGAATTCCGAAGCCGTCTTCAGATTCTTTTTGCTTCAGTGCCTGCATGTCATCAGCCTGCGGCCATTGCCATTCAAATCCTGCTTTGCTTTACCTCTTTATAAAGATTATTTAGGTTTTTGTTTATACCCTCTGCACACAAAACCAATTCATAAGGACTAAATAGTGTAAAGCGGCATCCAATACCGGTTGGAGCGGTATGGCCGAAGCAATCGTTGACATGGTCAGGGATGCCATCTTCGCACAGGAGAATTTCGGGAACAAGGTATTCCTATACCAGGAAAACACGGCAAGCCGAATGAGCATCGATCGCTCCGCCCTGCATAAGATGCTCATCGACATGAGCAGGACATATGAGAGCAACGGTCTGCTTGCGGGAAATGTGGACGCAGCGGGCGCGGCAAGGTTCAGCAGGTATTACACTGTCAAGGGCCAAGTCAGGGGCCCGAAGTGGACGTATGTGGATGCAGAACTGTACAAAAGGCAGCTGGACGGCCTGCGCAAGGAGGGCTTTGATGCGGTTTTGCACATCCATCTGCACCCCAGCTTCCTCAAATCCTCATATTTGCCCTCGCAAGCGTACAGAATGCTCGAACAGACGCTGGACCAGGCAGACAAGAAGGCGCTGGCGGAGTATTACGAATCAAGCATGAAATGCGGTTTCAGCGTTTCCATGCTGGGCATAGTGATGCAGGGCTTGGCTGGAAACAGGCATGCGATGTACATGAATGCCTTCGATTTCGCAGATGGTTCCAAAAGGGTAGAAGGATATGCCCTATCTGGCGAGAAGCATGGCCTCGGCATCGGCGAGGCATTCTCAGCTGTACTCAGGAAGGGCCATCAGAAGCTCCTCATGAAAGTGGAAAACAGGCTCAGTGTAGAATGGAAGGGCTTTGCGCTCAGCATGCCTGCGGCACAGATGGAGCGTGCGTTTGCAGATGCTGAGGAATGGCGCGGGAGGCTTCCGCAGCGCATGCAGGGGGAGATATGGGTGGGACAGCGGAAGGACGAAGAGGAGCTCGTGATGGCTGCGCGGATCCGCAACAGGAAGGCAGTCGAGGCGATAGGCGAATTTACCGACCGCCTGCGCAAAAAGTATCCGATGAAAAGCGAAAAAAGGAAGTAGCACGCGGCGGCATAACGTGCAGAATGCGCATCAAGATGGCGATGAAACCTTTAAATATATTCATCTGCCAAGGTTTTTCATGGCCAACAAAACACTATCGTATGTGGCAATCCTGATGGGATTGATAATACTGGTTCTTGACATATACTGGACGTATGCATCGTATGCAATAGCAGAGTTCCTTGCAATAGGCATCGTCATACTGATAGCAGACCTGATCTGGCTTGCCATAGACGCAAAGCTCATGAAGGGCTGAATGAGGGCACTGCATTCATGCCTGCCGCCGGCGGCGTAGACATTTTTAGAGGCAACGCTTAAATACACCAAGCCGCCTTTCTATCCCAGTGATGTTATAGTGGAAAGGACAGCAGCAGCCAATAACGCGGAGCAAAAGGACGGGAAGCCCGAATCGATGTTCGGAATCGGGGAGTTTGACAACGCCATCCAAGGGGCAATGAGGAATGGCAATGTCTACATGGTATCAGGCAAAACCGGCACAGGCAAGACGACCCTGTGCACCCAGTTCCTCGCCGAAGGAGTCAGGCATGGAGAGAGAGTAGCAATAATCCTTACCAACGCCGCAGCAACAGAATACATAGCAAATTCAAAAACATTTTCGTTCGGCTTTGGGGAATACTACAAAAACGGCGCGATCGAGGTAATAGAAATGTCAAATGCCTTCGGAAACCTGAAGGATGGCATTATAGGGAGTGCTACCTATAAAAACACCAAGAAGTATATAACCGAGCTAAGCACGCAAATCAAGGAAATCATAGCGGCATCTGACATGCGTCGCGTTGTCATAGATCCGATAACCCCGATGCTCATTGATAACGACGATTTCATAACCCAGTTTTTTGAGGCTCTGGCGATTCCCCATGTTTACATGCTTGTGACAAGCGAAGCTATAAAGAGCGACATCAGCAGGTTCGGCTATGAGGAGTATCATGCTGCCGGAGTGATAAAGCTGGAGAATGAGAATGCCGAGGATGGGAGCAGCGGCGCAAAGAAAGCCACCATAGTGAAGATGAGAGGCAGCGGATACGATCCGATGCCATTCAGATTCGAGATAACCGGGGACGGGATCGTGCCATATGCAGAAAGCCCAGAAACGAAATCCCTATTTTCCATAGTCAAGGAAGAAGCCAGGGAATAAAACTGGCTGTGGCATAGTACTGGCTGTGAACTACCCCGCCCTCACGGACTGGGTTTCTGCCGCGTCCGCTTGTTTGGGACTTCTCGCTTCCTCAGAAATGCTTGCTTTCACATGCGGTATATTATTCATATAGCGCAGCATGCTACTTGTAGAGGCATGGTCCTCTGCGAGCGTCTCCCCTATGTTCCATAGGGAAAGCCCTTTGGTCATTGTTGTATGTGCCGAAGCCACATCCCTATCTGATACATATTTGCAGAAAGGGCACTCAAATATCCTATCAGATAGATTCAGTTTCGAAACCTTACCACAATTCATGCATACAC
>JAJZEU010000049.1 GCA_021805625.1 Microcaldota archaeon | reverse complement strand
ATCTAATAGGCAAAGAAGACTATCTTAATGTGGTTAAGCCCATGCAGGCAATGTACGCTATCGCCGACCACACAAGGACCGTCATGTTTGCTATAAACGACGGGGCCCTGCCAAGCAACGTAGGCGGAGGCTACAACTTGCGGGTACTGTTGAGAAGAGTATTCGACTTCATGGAAAGATACAGTCTAAATTTTGACGTGATGAAGCTTATAGAGATAGAAGTGGCGGGACTGAAAGGGATATATCCCCGCATAGGCGAAAGCCTTGATGAGACAAAGGAAGTCATAGAGGTTGAGAGGGGGCGCTACAGGAAGACAAAATCAGAAGCGAAACGGATAGTCGAATCCCTCCTTTCCAAGAATACAGGCATAACAAACGAGAAGTTCAGGACCCTTTATGAGAGCAATGGCATCACACCAGATTTCATAAGCGCCGCAGCGAAGGAAAAGGGAGTTGTCATCGAACTGCCAGAAGATGCCTACTCTGGAATAATAGCCGGCGATTTCGCAGAAGGCAAAAAGAAGGCAAAGGAAGTCATAGGCATCGACACTGCGGGCACAAAGCCCACGGAAAAGCTCTACTACTCCTTGGCATTCGAGGCAAAGGCAAAGGTGCTGAAACAGCAGGGCAACATGCTTGTGCTTGACAAGACTCCCTTCTATCCGGAAGGTGGAGGCCAGGAGGCAGACCACGGCACGATAGATGGTGCAGACGTAACCGATGTAAAAAGTGCAAACGGTGTGATAGTACATTTCCTCAAAGGCGGCAAAGCCTTCAAGCCTGGCACCGTTGTAGAATGCAAGGTAGACGCTGAGCGCCGCTCAAGGCTCATGGCGCACCATACCGCAACGCACCTTGTGAGTGCGGCTGCAAGGAAGGTGCTGGGCAAACACGCATGGCAGGAAGGTGCGAAAAAAAGCGAGGAGAAGGCGCACATCGACATAGCGCACTATGAAAGGCTGGGCGAGAAGCAGGTAAAGGAGATAGAGAACACCGCAAACGCATTCATAACCAATGGCATAAAGGTGAGCGTTAAGGAGATGGAAAGGAGTGAGGCCGAGGCAAGATTCAGCTTCTCCATATATCAAGGCCATGGGGTTCCTTCCGGCAAATTGAGAATAGTAGAGGTTGACGACCTCAAAGGAAACCTTATAGACGCAGAAGCGTGCGGAGGTCTTCATCTCGCCGGCATGGAATCTGATGTCGGTCTCATAAAGATAATAGCATCGTACAGGATCCACGACGGCATTGACAGGCTGGAGTTCGTCGCAGGCAAGGCCGCAGTAGACTACATAAACGGGATAGAGGCGCAGATAAAGAGGATTGCAGCAGTAGCAGGTGTCGATCCAGACAAGATCGGTGAGGGCGTCGAGGCAAAGCTCGCAGAACTGAAAGAGGCAAGGAACAAGTACGAAACGCTCAACGAAGAGCTCGCAAGCAGGATCGCAAGCGAGATATCCGAAGCAAGGGAGCAGATCATCGTAAAGAAGCTGGACTACGACAGGAAGATGATGAGAGAGATAGCCCTGATGGCCGTGGCAATAAAGAAAAACAAGGCCATAATATTCTACAACAGCGATGGCGACGCCGTTGCGGTTGCCGGAATCGCCTCAGGGAAGAGCGCTGCGGCGCTGCTCAACGAGAGCGCCGAAAAGATAGCAGGCAAGGGCAGCAAGATGAAGGGCGGCGGATCGGAGCGCATAGCAGAGGGCAAAGTAATCACGTAAAGAATGATAGGATGCAAAGCCTAATCTATCCGATAATGATCTATCCTATACTATACATACTTCCGGCTTATGTCGCAAACGGTTCCCCCGTCATATTCGGCGGCGGGAAGCCCCTGGATTTCAACAAGAGATTTGGTGGCAAGCGGATTTTCGGTTCCCACAAGACGATAAGGGGACTTGTTGCGGGACTGCTCTCAGGTTTTATAATAGCTGGGGCAGAGTCTGCCTTTTTGCCGTACATGCTTGCTATAGGAATAATGCTGAGCATAGGAACGCATGCCGGGGATCTGCTCGGCAGTTTCTTGAAACGAAGGATGAACCTTGCCTCTGGAATAAGCGTGCCGTTCATGGATCAATACCTCTTCTTAGTCTTTGCGCTGCTCTTTGCGCTGCCCTTCGGCCATACCCCGAACGCATACGGGCTGCTTTTCCTGATTGTGCTGACAGGACTTCTCCACGTGTTCACAAACGTGGGCGCGCACAAGCTCAAGCTCAAAGAGGTGCCTTGGTAGTAACCTAACCTCGCCAAACGACATTCCCCACTGATCCTGCTGCCTGCAGGCGCTTCGACAATAAGGATTATACCGCCGCTTACAGTAAGCATGGCCTCGCTTGAAAGGGGAACCAAGATCTTCGAGAATGCAATCAAGAAAATCGATGGGGGCAGATGAGCAGTGTATTCTTATATTTTTGCTGATGATATATTTTTGCTGATGATTTAGCATGACGGAGAGCGCATGGCATAGAGAGAGAGAGAGAGAGAGGCTAAGCCACTAATTTTCTCCAAGAAAGCGGGCAGGAGGGCGAGCAAATCGCAGTCCGCGATGGAATACCGAAACTTCTTGGGAAGAAGTTTCATCAAGTCCCAGTCAGCGATGGAATACCTAATGACTTACGGCTGGGCCATACTTATAATAGCCGTTGTGCTCGCAGCGCTCTTTCAGCTTGGAGTCTTCAACAGCACGAACTTTGCTCCGAAGGCTCCGCCTGGCGCCTGCCAGGTCTTCAGGCCGAACGGGCCGGGAAGCACGCAATTCATCAATACTGAAGGAGTCTGCAACGGCGAGCTGCCAGAGTATGTCGCGCAGTTCAACGGGCAGAATGGCGAGCAGATAGCGACACCCATAAGCACTCAGGGCTTCCCTGTAACCGGCCAGACCACATGGTCTGCGTGGGTAGACCCAAATACGGTGCCTTATAATGAGATCATATCGGACTCGAGTTACCAATTTCAACTTGCCGGGTATTATGGCCCGATTTTTCCTGCCGGCAATGGCGCCGGCGTGGAACTTTTTAGCGGAAATTGGATACAGGACCCTACCGTTCTCTCGCCTGGCATGTGGTACCTGATAACAGCCACCGCTACAGGAACGGGCGTGGTTGGAGGCACGATCGTAGAAACCTTATATGTTAACGGGGCCGAAGTAGACACGCTAAGCGCAGTAGCTCAATACCCAGTCACACAAGGCGTAATTTACATTGGCGGGTTCCCCAATCCCCCCTTAAACGGACTTATGTCGAATGTCCAAATCTACAACACCTCTCTCTCGGCGAACGAGGTCAGCGCGCTCTACCTCGAAGGCATAGGCGGCGCACCTATAGATTTGCAGAACCTTGTGGGTTGGTGGCCGCTCAACGGCAACGCGCAAGATTATTCTGGTAATAATAACGATGGCACCGCCACAAACGTTGCCTACACAGGCGCATGGACATCCGGATATAGCGCACCGTAGACGTGTTAATTCGACGATTAGGCTACTAACGCTAAGATTTAAGTATCTTCATCCACTTATTAAGTAAGGAGTCTATGTCAGAAATTGTACTCGACAAGAAAATCAGGTTTGGAAAACCCATTATAAAAGGCACCAGAATCGCTGTTGACGAGGTGTTAGGTGCCTTGTCTGGTGGTATGAGTTTTGAAGAGATAGAGGAGGAATACAAACTTAGGAGATCGGATATATTAGCTGTGCTTAAGTATGCCACAAAAATAGTGTCAGAGGAGAGGATAGGCATATTGGCGGTAAGCTGATGAGATTCTTTCTCGATGCGAATATGCCCCATTCCGCATTAATGATCTTGAGCGAACTTGGGCAAAAGGGGATTCATGCAGCTGATATCGGCCTAGGAGGAGCTGCAGACGAAGAGATACTTGCTTATGCAAAGAAGGCAAGAAGCATTCTTATCACAAAGGACTTGGATTTCGGTAATCTTATCGTTCTTTCTAAGAAATCAACCAATGGCATAATAATTCTCAGGTTACCTTACAGGTGTGCTG
>JAJZEU010000102.1 GCA_021805625.1 Microcaldota archaeon | reverse complement strand
AGGCAAGCTATGCTGCGCTCGCCGCCGCTGGCGATAGCTTCCACTTCTTCCCATTTTTCAGTTCCGAGTGGGGCCGTAAGAAGCTTCAAGGTATAATCGCCCTCTTCTGCCTCGAGCCTTATGCCCGTATAGTCTGTATATGGGTAAAGCTCTGGCCATATTTCTTGCATGACAGAATTTATTGACCCGACAAGCCTGTTCCTCATCTGTATTTGCGTTTCGCGCAGCGCTTCCCTAAACTTGTAGAGGTCTTCAACCACGGCTTTCTTTACGCTTATCCCGCTGAATATCTCTTCTACCTTTGCTATCTCCTCCTTCTTGTCTGATATCTGCAGCTCCTTTTCCTTTATGTAGTTAGAGTTCGCCACGAGATCTGATTCGGACTTCGCCAGCATGGAGCTTGCTTCCTTGTTCCTTTTTTCCAGTTCTTCTAATTTTTTATCATCGACAATTATGTTCGAGGCTTCGGAGTTCAGCTTGTCAAGGCTTTCACTCAGTTGCTTTGCGTCGGTTGTATATCTGCTTCTCCTTTCGAGATCTGAGTATGCGGTGGTGAGCCTGCTCTTTTCTTCGTTAATAGCATTCTTCTCTTTTTTGACACGCTCCATCCCCTTCCTGCTCTTTTCAAGCGCCTCGTTTGTGGGTGTCAGTCTTGCTCCCTGTTCTGCCAGTTTTGCATCTATCCCTTCATAATCGTTGAGTTTTGAATACACAAGTCTTAGGTCATCGAGGCTCTTCCTTATCACATCTATCCTCTTCTTTTCTTCGCCTATCTCCCCGTGCACAATATGTTCTCCTTCTACGGCCTCCTTCAGCAATGCGTTCTTCCCATCGAGAAGCTTCTTTATCATGTCTTCGGTAAGGTCGCGCTCGCATACAGGACACTTGCTTATGTGTTTCTTCAACTCTGTTATCCATCTCTCAGTTTCCGCCTTCTTCGACAAGTAAGATGCAAGTGTCTTTTCTAGCTCCTGCATGTGGTTTTCTCTGGAAGCCATCTCCGATTCGAGTTTCGAGAAGTCTATTCCTGAACTCTTTTTTGCGAGCTCGTCGCGTTTTTCTTTCCTCTCTTTGAGGTGTGATATCTCTGCCTTTATTTTTGACAGTTCGCTGTTTGCCTTTCTTTCTGTTTCTATTATTTCATTGTCCTTCTTTTCCAGTTCCTTTCCCTTAGAATCCAGCTCTGAGATGCGTTCCCTTATATCCTCGATCCTGCCAAGATTTTTGTCGTCTATATTTTTAATCTCGCTCTTTGTCATGTCAAGCCTGCTGCTTACTTCGGCAGCCTTTTTTTGAAGCTCCAGCTTCCTGTTGTGCTGTTCCCTCAGCGATTTCAGTTCTGTTTCGGTTTTTGAGAGCTCGGTCTTCTTCTGCGAAATTTCTTCGCTTATGCCCTTTTTTTCATTCAGCAGTTTCTCCCTCTGACTTTCATATTCAGACAATTGACCCCTGAGCTTGTCGATGTCAAGTCCCGCCGCGGTCTTGCCTGACTCTTCAATCGAATCCTTTATTCTGTTTATAAGCGTTGCGGCGTTATCCTCGGCTATGAAAAACTTGTCAAGGCCCAATAGCTCATCTATCTGCTCCTTCCTGTCCTTTGATTTTAGCCTGAGGAAGTAGTCCATGCCATTCTGCTCTGAATATATTGCCCTCGAGAACAGATCGTAATCTATCTTCAGTATTTTTGAGATTTCTTCTGTGACGCGCTCTGGCTGCGATTGCAGATACTGACCGTTCTTATTCAATGTTGCTCTTGCTACTCCGTCCAGGGAAATCTGGCGCTCCACATCATAGGTATTGCCTTCTGTGGTGAAGGTAAGCCTTATCTTTGCCTCCTTTTCCTGCTTGGGCCTGTTTGTTATAAGGTTCTCGGTGCTGGTCTTCCTGTGCCTTATTGCAGGGAACGTGCCGAAAAATGCATAAGAGATTCCGTCCATTATGCTGCTCTTGCCTGCACCCATCATCCCTATGAGCACATTGGTGCCTTTGGCGAACTCGAGTTTTGTGTCCTTGTGCGTCTTCCAGTTTTCAAGTTCTATCGATGTAATCATGCAGCATCAGCTGTTTTTAATACATGGTTTAATCATATTAAAGCTTTTGCACCATTGTCATGGTATGCAGAAGCTTGTTGCGGACATTATGCTCGCAAAGCTTGCCAGGTGGCTTAGGTTAGCAGGCATAAGCATAGAAGATGCGCCATATGTAGAGGACAGCAAAATAATTGACTATGTGAAAAGGAAGAAGGCGCTGCTTATTACCGCTGATGTAATGCTCACAGGCAGGGCCAAGAAAAGGAAGTTTAGAGTACTCTTGATAAAAGAGAAGGACCTGGAGCACCAGCTCGCGTTTGTAGCGGGGGAGCTGGATCTAGACATAGGTGGGTATCCAGGTAAGATATGTCCGATCTGCAACGGAAAACTGAGGAAAGCAAACAAAGGATCATTGGCAGGCAAAGTGCGGAAAATCGCCTATGGGAGGTACTCGGAATTCTACACTTGCAGGAAATGTGGTAGGGTGTACTGGCACGGGACGCATTGGAATGCCATAGAGAAAAGGTTCAAGGAAGCAAATTACATCCTAGCGAGGATGCACAAAAAGAAAAAGAAGGGCTGATTCAGTTATACGAGGCTTTCCTCTGCAACTTCCACTTCCCTTACTCCGTTTACCTTCCTGAGGTTCTCCTCAAGCACGGAACTCCCTTCGGAATCATCATGAACGAAAAGTACTTTTATAACCTTTATGCCAAAGGCTATGTCCTCCAGCTGTATGCCCTGAGGCTTTAGCTTCTCGCTTATCTCCTTGCTTACTGCCTCTTCCCTGCCCTCATCTGTGTACACTTTGAAAAGAACTGCTACCTTTCCCATCAAGGTCCCTCAAATCCGCATTTTTTGCATTTGTATGTTGTGTAGGTTTCTCTGCAGTGGTAGCACCTCACTATTGTCTCATTGCCGCATTTTGGGCATTTGAACTCCACATACTCGTGGGTAAGCCTTCCACACGAGCTGCATTTTTTTCCTGGTAGAGTATCGATAAAATCACCAAGTTGATGGACCTACTGACTTTGAGTGATAGGTACAGATATAAGTGTTATATAGTAAAGGTATAAAAAGGATATCAACGAGGGCACGTGGTGTAACTTGGATAGCACGACGGCTTGCGGAGCCGCTGGTTGCGGGTTCAAATCCCGCCGTGCCCGATCAAACTCTTACAGGTACGCCTGCTTTCTCCTTCCTCATCTCTTTTTTGAACGCACTCTTGATTTCCGTCATGCCTTCCTTTACGCTCCCAATCCCTCCCTCTACCGTTTTGACCGCGTTCGCAATCTTTCTTCTCTCTTCCATCGTATCCAGCACGAATTCAATCACATCTCCTATCCCTCCAGATAGCCTTGCAATTCTGCTTCTTCCGAAGGCGAGAGTCTTGTCGTCCAAGTATTCGTGGATGCCCAGTCGCGCAAGTTTTATCATGGCCTGCATGTTGCCCTCATTGGCTGCGAAAGCAACCGCATCCGCCGGAGTGCCTAGCATAACATCGCCCCCAGAGGCGCTGCTCACAGTTCTCGATTTTATCTCATCGATGTATCCTTCCACACCAACCTGACCTATGTGTTTCGCCCTCTCTTCCAGCCTTCCAGACAACTTCTTTATCGTTTTTTCCTCCTTGTAGTGCTTTTCGGCCGCTTCTTTCGCGAGCACCAATCCCTGATATGATAGTTGTGCGGGAAAATAAGGATGGTCCAGAAGAACTTCGACGATTTTTGCATATAGCTTGTCGTTGCTCCTTTCGCAAGCGTATATTAACGCCGAATCTGCGTCAGAGGAAAAAAATCGCTCTGGCGAGTATCCCAGTACCTCACTGTTAAGGAAATGGCTAACCGCCTCGAATCCGCCAAGTTCACCTTTTGGCGTAAACGGTAAGAGTTTATGATTCTACCGTTTCATGAGCGATCTATCAACTGTATCCTTCAGGTAACTGAAGTAATTCTGTTCCTGCAATCTGGAAGTCATGTACAACGAAACCTGCATTGCGTAGT
>JAJZEU010000013.1 GCA_021805625.1 Microcaldota archaeon | reverse complement strand
GACAGGAACGTCAGAGAAAATGCCAGGCCTATTATTACCGCGATTATGCCTATCAGTATGGCAGTGAGTATCACCACCCCCAGTGCGGTGAAAGCGCTCATCTTCTGCTGGTTCGCAAGCGCTATTATCAGCACTATCAACCCCCAGACCGCCATTATTATGTTGACTATGCCTCCGAGCAGCGGCACGAAGAAGATCCAGTAGAACAGTATGCTAGGTACTGCTCCGTATATAACAGCATTGAGCGTTTTGACATAGTCTGCCTTGAACTGCCTTGAGAGCTTGCCGAAGATCTGCAGCAGGCCTGCACTCACAAGGAAGCCGATTGGCATGAAGACCCACAGTATTGCTATCGGGAAGACTATTGCGCTGAATATGCCAAGCCCTGCAAACGCACTCCCTATTACAGATATGCGATTCATTATCCCTCCGATGAGGGAGACCAGCGCAAGCATCACTATTATCATCAGCACAAGCGGAATGAAGGAGAGCTTGTAGTAGTACGTGAAGATTCCGCCTATGTCCTTGCTGCCTTTTGTTGCTTCAGTTGGATGCAGCATTATGTTTATGCCGGTTCTTATCTCATCTACGAACAACATTGCTTCACCGAGTATCTTTCAACTGTCAGATTTTTAAATGGATAGCCATGCGAGAGGCATAGCGACCATACCAGATATAGAAATGTATATAAAGATTGTTGAGAAAGTAATTCTGTCAAACGGCCATAGGAACGGGGAAACGCCCGAACCCATTCCGAACTCGGAAGCTAAGCCCGTTCACGATGTGAAGTACTGCCCAATAGGGTGGGAACGCGCATTGCCGTTTGGCTTTGTGGTTCTTTCCTTCTGGCTCATTTTTCTCTTACGTATAGCCCTTCCACTGCTGAAAGCATTATGTCCGTATACTCGTTCTGCGGGAGCTTGCTCTTGTATTCGTTGATCTTCTGCTCGGCGTTCTCGCCGAACTGCTTTGCACGCCCCCTGGCATAGGCTATGCCGTCGTACTTCTCTATGACGTCCTTGAGGAAGCTTATCTCATCGTTGGTCTTCTCCGAGCGTTTCTTTCTGTATATCGCATCTATCTTTGCCTTCTCGGCTTCTGTTGCTTGCTCTCTTGCGCGCAGTATCATGAGCGTGACCTTTCCCTCGTATAGATCGCCAAAGTTCTTCTTCCCGAACTTCGCCTCGTCACCGGCCATGTCGAGCACGTCGTCGGTTATCTGGAATGCGACACCTGCGTCGTGCCCTATGTCCTTGAGCATCGCAAGCACGCTATCGGGCTGGTCGGCGGCTATTGCACCTATCTGCAGGGGTCCATAAACAGTATAGTAGCACGTCTTGCTCTCCACGATTCTCATGTAAAACTCTTCGCTGACCTTGCTGAGGTCCTTCGTGTAGTGTATGAACTGGTTCTCTATGTGCTGGCCTTCAACTGTATATTCAAGCATGTTGTAGAACTTGTCGAACATCCTCTTGCCCTTCTCGGCTCCTACCTTCACGGTATAGTCATTGAGCATTCTCCACATGGCCATGTGACCCATGTTGCTTGCGTTCATTGTGTGCACCCAGCCGTAAAGCTTCTGCGCGGCTGGCTTGCCCCTTCTCAATTCTGAATCGTCCTCGGTATCGTCCTGCATGAGTATCCAGTCTTCGGAGAGCTGCTCTGCAGATGCCGAAAGTATGAGATCATCTGTACTTGCGCCGAAGAGCTGGCCGCTGAGCAGTACAAGGCCTGGCCTTCTGTAGCTTCCCTGCCTGTCAACATAGTCCCTCATTATCCCGTGGAACTCTTCAGGCTTCTTCAATGGTAGGTAACTGCAGATTGTGGAGTATATCTCATTCCTGTGGAGCTCTATGTATTCTTTGAAGTCCATGAAAACACGGTGAGACATCTGCAAATACGCTTTTATTTGTTGCCATTGCCTTCGTCGTCTTGCGTAACTTTCGGAATTCGTATGGTGCTGCTTTATTACATGATTTCGCAGCCACCATCACAACCCAAGCCTAGAAGCAATCGCCCTTCTCATCGCGGCTTCGGGGGCGTTTCTGCCAGTGAAGAGCTTGAACGCAGCAAAACCCTGCTGCAGCAGGAGTTCTGTGCCGTATATGACTTTACACCCCTTTGCCAATGCGTCCCTTATGAGCTTGTTGCGCAGCGGTACATAGTTTGCGTCGAAGACTATCTGGCCCCTGTGGAGTGAGGTCTTGGGCACTGGGGATGCGTTCGCCTCTTCTAGGGTAAGCGTTGTAGTGTTTATCAGGATATCTGATTCTTCGACTGCCTTGATGATGCTTATGTGGTTTAGTTTCGCGGCTTTTATACCGACGCCGATTTTCGACTTTATATTTTTCCTTAAATCCTCTGCCTTTTTCAGATGCCTGTTGAGCACAGTTATCTCTGCGCTTGAATTCTTGGCGATCTCGAGGGTTGCAGCCTTTCCGGCCCCACCGGCGCCTATAATGAGGACTCTCTTGCCATTCAGGCTGGTTACATTCCTCAAAGCGTTGTAGAAACCAAGTGCGTCAGTGTTGTATCCCGTCAGCACGCCGTTCTTGTTTACCACAGTGTTTACTGCACCTATCAACTCTGCATCCTCATCTATCTTATCTATTAACTTCATTACTGCAATCTTGTGTGGGCTTGTCAGAGTCATGCCGCTTATCCCAAAGACTCTCATTCCTTCAATTGCTGGCTTCAACATGTCCGCCTTCACATCGAAGGCCAGGAAGGCACTGTCCATACCCAGCTTATTAAATGCCGCATTGTGCATCAGTGGCGACAGCGAATGTCTTGCAGGATCCCCTATTATACAAAATACCTTGGTTCTATTTCCGGATATGCCAGACTTTTTAGCACACATCAGATACACCATAGTTAGATTGCAGGTTAGATTTGCTTATATGATTGCGCCATTTCTCTTAAGTGTTTCCTGCAGCTTCTTTATGTCAACCTTCATGGCAGGCGTTTTCTCTTTTATGGCAAGCATGGAAGCCGTGGCTGCGGCCTGGCCCATTGCCATCGCAGTGCCAGTGACTCTGGCGCTGGCTTGGGCTTCGAACTCTGCGCTCAGGCACCTTCCTATCGCAAAAAGGTTGCGGGCGCCCTTCACCACAATTGATCTGTATGGTATGTGATACCACGATGCATCGCCGCCGTTGAGATGCACGTACACAACGCCATTTTGGGGATCGTGTATCTCAAGGGGATGGCCACATCTTGCTATCGCATCGCCAAATCTTGCGTTTCCGAGCACGTCCGCCTTCTTCAGCACGTACTCGCCTATTGCCCTCCTTGTCTCACGCATTCCTATTGATGGTGCAGAGTCTATTAGATAGGCTCCATCAAAACCGCTGACGTTTTTCTGTAGGTATGCAATGGATGATGCTACTTGCCTTCTTGCATCGTCAACCTCATCGGCAACCTCCTTGCCATCGGTGAAATCGTTTATCTTTACATGCGTTGCGTTGCACACGAACTCTCCATCCTTGCTCGTATTAAACATGAACTCAGAATTTGCGTTGGGGAGATAAAGCTCCTTCTCATTCTTTGCTTTCTCTATCATTTTCGGTGTAAGTCTGAAACGCTCCAGCCTTCCGGACTTGCTGACCACTACAGAAACAAGGTCTTTGTGCTTCTGCGAGAAGAGGATTATCTTTTTCTCATTGACATTGGCTATCCTGAACGGTATGGTAGCCTCCTGGTGCCAACCCTCTCCTTCCTTGCCTGAGACAGTCTTGAATCCAGCAACATGCACTAAATCTGCGTCTCCGCTTGAATCTATGAACATTTTCCCTTTTATCTTACCTATGCCGGCCTTGCCGGTAAATTCCACGGACTTTACGATGCCTGCATTTACTTCTGCTCCAGAAACCAAGGAGTTGAAGTATACGTCTACCTTCAGCTTCTTGGCGAGCTCGCCAAGCGCAATCTTCATCTCATCAGGCCTGAACGGCACGAAATTCCCTGATTTGCCCTTCGTGCCTCCGTAGCTCTTCAGGTTCTCTACGACGTCGTCGGCTATTCCTCCGACAATCTTAGTGCTTCCGTCATAAGTATAG
>JAJZEU010000126.1 GCA_021805625.1 Microcaldota archaeon | reverse complement strand
AAAGTTATATATAACTTGCCTCAATAGATAATATCGTGATTTCATGGCTAATAGATTTGAGATAACATATAATCCACGAGAAGATGCAGGAGGAATACGAGAAGAGGAATGCATCGCAACAATATCCTTAGAAGCACAGACACCTAAAGAAGCATTAGAACATATAATAACTTCTGCAGCACCAAGAAATCCTCAGAGTAACCCTGAAGACCGCCTTTTCATGGAAATAAAGAATGGAAACATTAAGAGAATTAGAAAGTTATAGAGAGCTGAGCTTTATAAGGCTCAGCCATCTGTTCCTCTGATTGCCTATACTTATGCCCGCTACTTGAGATGGCGTTAGACCATTAAAGGTCATGTGTGGCTTTATGAAATTGTAATACGTTCTCCAATTCTATGTATCGCTCCGCCCCCCTTCTCGTTCTTTTGACCCCTAAACATTTATGTTTTTAATCCGCTTATGCCTATAACAGCATGGAGTGCGGAGGTTGTGGGAAGGACAGCGTTGCGCTTGACTCTCTAGCTGGCGAGTACTATTGCAAGAACTGTGGTCTTGTCGCTGAGCAAGAAGTTGATTATTCTCTACAATGGAAGGAAGGTGCGCCTACATCAGAACCTACTTCCTTTACCATGGTCAACAAGGGACTCGGAACGCCATCACCGAAACTGAAGATTTTCAAAGCGACCGGAGGTTTCCATCTCAAGGACGAGCCTTTCGACAAGGTGGAGAGAAGTTTCGTAGACGCACTGCCTATTCTAAAGAACATCTGGAGCGTCTGGCAGGTTCCGTCCTATACTAAGGAGAGATCGGCGGTGATTTACAGGAAATGCATCAGAAAGGGGCTTACAAAGGGCAGGAACCTCAGGGCTATGTCTGTCATAGCCACGTGGCTCGCATGCGAGGAGCACGGCATAAGCAGGAATCTGGAGAAAACCACTACTGACATGGAAATCGGTGCGCACCTGAAGTCTTTCGTTAAAGCTATAAGAAAAGAGCTGTACAAAAGTGAACCAAAGGAGAAGGTGAGTTATTATCTCAATATTTGTGCTGAGTGGTTTGATTGGCCAAGTAATGTAAGGGAACAGGCAAATGAGCTACTTAATCACGTTCTTGCTGAGAGACTCGAAATTGGCAAGCATCCGGCGGTAGTGGCTGGGGCAATAGTATATGAGACGGGAATTGTTACCGGAGCAAAAATAGCCCAAGGAGTGGTAGCAAATGTTCTTGAAATATCGGAAAGGAGCATACGCAGGATGGCAAAGGAGCTCGGCGGTTAATCGGGACAGTTTGTAGCTCAGGCAAATGAGGTATTGTGCAAGCTGATAGCGTACAATATAACTGTCTTGATTTGCGCGATATACGAGTTGAAGATTGCAATAGACTTCAATGGTTCCTAATATGCTGTTGTGGCTGGCTAATTGGGATATACTCACCTTTAGGGTGCAGGATATCAGCGATACCCCGCAATAACTCATAACCTCCGAACAACACAGGGCCGAACCAAACAAAATACCAACCCCCAAATTCCCCAGTTAATGCAATGTCAAGAGTGATTAGTGTTACAGCAAGGCCTACGAGCACCGCCAAGCCACCATATACAATTCTCTTATTTCCTCTCTGCCTGTATGTGATATTTGATAGGATGGGTTTTAGCTTCTTCAATGGCTTATAAACCTGTTTGAATGCCCTCTCCTTGTAAATCCAGACAACAGGTACTGCCATCAAGTAAAGAAGCCAACCCAAATAGAATGGAATCATATTTGCTACAAACAACAGAACTACTGCCAGTACCGTAACATAAAGAAGGTGAAGCCACTTAAGGTCGTACAACTTTCTTTTGAAGAGTGTCTCAACCCCATATAGCGCAGTAACAGCAGGCAAAACAACAGTACAAAGGCATAAGACGACCAAGAAAAGCATCTTGCCGTTGGTTAGCCTCTTCTCTTCTTGTATAGGCTGCCGAGCCATCCAACCACAATCAGGTAATACCACCAAATCCTTTTACGCCTTTCTGCCCATAAATTCCTGAATCTGCTCAAGAATTACGATTTATGAGCGAATTTCTGAGCAAAGCCAGACGAAGCTGGGATACTGCCTCAAGAACAAGAACTTCATATCGCAGACCAACGAGCCGTTGTGCAAGCTGATAGCCTACAACATAACGGTTCTGATAAATGCGATGTATGAGTTGAAAATAGAACCAACTTTCCTATCTGCCTGATTTCTTAGAGGGAGCATAATACTCTACTCTAAAGCCAGCTTTATGGTCAAAACTGAAGCTCTTTAGGTTCTTCGCCCCAAAGTAGAGTCTAACAGCACCAAGCAAAAACACTATCCCAAATATGATAGCCAAATAGATGGCGCTATGGAAAACAATCAGGCAGATAAAATCTGCTATGTAGAAAAGCGTAATACCATAACCCTTAATTGCATCTGTTGTGGGTAGCTTCATATTCTCCCCCCACAATTTTTACAAGTAGTTGCCAATCTGTCATTTTCAGCTTGGCAAAAGGGGCATTTCTTTTTTGACCCAAGCCATAGCGCTGCAAGTAGAGCACCTATGGCTATTATTGCTGCCACACCTTCATCGTTATTAGACATTTATACCGCTCAAGAATGATTGCTCGCAAAAGAATAAGAATGCTCACAAAATAGGTTTTTGAGCAGTATTTATGAGCAACGCCGGTTGAGTGGGACAGTTTAAAAAGGGGTCTGCATATAGATTATTGTGGGATACGGGCATACTGCCTATTCTGTTGGCTTTCACAATCATACTTTAGCTTCGGCATTGAGTTTCTACTCTAATCCTCGATTCGTCTGCAACAACTCGGTCAAAACAACCTCTGCCTACTCCTAGCCATGCTTGGGCGTGCCCTTCCACAGGTGTATCTGTGGCAAAATTCGAGACGCAAGTGGCCGTCTACGTTGACGGAGAGCTCGCGGGGTGGCTGGAGAAGAAGACCAACGAGGGATACAAGAAGGGGTCGCTGATCCGGCACATCCTGCAGGAGTTCATGAAAGGCGAGGGTGTTCAAAATGGAAACAAACGAGAGTGAGTTGGAGGAATGGGAAAAGGAGCTGGCGATTATCGCGAAAAAGGAGGCTCCTGGGATAGCCGAATGGGAAAAGGAGCTGGCGATTATCGCGAAAAAGGAGGCTCCTGGGATAGCCGAAAGGATCCGGAACGGGTGCAGGATAGGCATAGTGGACCGGATATTGCTGCGCATGGCGAAAGAGGGGGTGAGCAAACGGAGAGCGAAAAAGCAAGGAGGAAAAGGATTGCAAAATACGCTGACGCACTGAGGTGGGCGGTGGCAAATGAGAAGGAGATAGGCGATGAACTTCTCAAGTCGTATGTGGAGAGGCTGAAGCAGCTGGCCAGCGAAGCGAATGAACGGGAAGAAAAGGCAAAGGCGACGGTGCAGGCTGAGGCGCCTCTATGAACATTCCCATTGAAGTTACTGTGGAAAAGGCGGTCAAGGGCCTGAGGAGCGAGATAGACGGAGGCGCTGTGCGGAATGCGAGGCGCATCCTCGCGCTCATGGGCAAGGGCTTGGCGTTTATAGTAAAAGCGATCGCGGTGAACGCGCTGTTTCTTTTGTTGCTGGCTTTCTTCAGGAGCATGGTCGTGGTTCTGCTTGGGCTGGCGGCAAACTTGCTGCTTTTTGCGCCGCTTCTGACATATTTGCACAAGTCTGTCTCGGGAAGCGGGAAAGGCATCGTTCTCGGAAAGTCTTACGAGAGAACGACAGAGCAGTACGCAAATGTCGGCAAGGCATCGCTTCGCGGAGCCAGTGTCATCGCTAATTCGGGGATGAACAGCAGGTACCTGATAGACTACTCGGCAGAGCCGAATCCTCACGTGCTCATAGTAGGGAGCACCTCGTCGGGCAAGACGACCACGATGCGTACGTTCGTAGGCAGGGCGTCGCTAAAGTACCGCACCCGCTTCCTGCTGATAGACTGGAACGGCGAGAACGAGTCATGGGCCAAGTCCGTAGGCACGACAATATGGAAGGTGCCGGAGAACTTCAAGATAAACCTCTTCAAACTCAACGGGATGGGAAAGGAGGCCAGGGCAAGCATG
>JAJZEU010000140.1 GCA_021805625.1 Microcaldota archaeon | reverse complement strand
AAGGGGTGTCACTACATATATTGTTTGTTTTGTGAAAAACACGTTATATGTAGTGACACCCCTTGTGGGTGCCATGCGATTTACGATTTTAGCGGGACGTTATTTATAATATGTGGCGTTGGCCGGGGAGGTGCGCACGCAGAACAGTGAAACCGTGTGGACAGAGGCGAAGCGTGCGCAGACTGAGGATGCGTTTCCCTTGTTTGTCAATCCAGGCTCGTGCTTTCTGCTCCGCTTCTACTGGTGAACGAGCATAGAAGGGATAACATTCGTCGGCATAGCCGAGATCACAGATCGCTAGCCATAAGTATTCTATATTGTTTTGCTCTATAAGACTTTCTTCGTGATTGTCAGGCACTTCATCCATAAAAGTTCTCCTGTATGCGCCAGTCTGCGGCCAGTCTGCGGCCAGTATGAACCGATATGTAGCCAGTCTTCCTACTATGTAGCATTGGCGCAAAAGCTCTCGTGTCAGTAAGTATGCCAACAATTCATATGTTTGTCAATAGCAGTTTACTTATGTGACTATCAAAGTATGCCGATAGATGTAAACAGATGTTGTTGTTGCTACGTGTCCTATATAAAACTATGTCTTAGACAACGTGTACCATATGATACGGTTATGGCTAAACGCTCATATCATGATCCAGGAAGTCTAGAGGCGTATTTGTGGAAGACGATTGAGGAACGCGATGTATCGATGACCGCGTTAGCAAAGGCCGCTGGACTATCCAAACAATCATTACATAATTATTTGAACGGCACGCGCCCTACGTTGGAGAGTTGCCGCAAGCTAGCTTTTTATCTAAACGAGCCGTGGAGCAAGATTATTAGCATGGCCTATCGGGATGTGGACGATGCACGCCTGCAATCTTTGATAGAGATGTATCTGTCCCTGCCCGATAATGAACGTCACACGGCTGAAGACATCCTACAAGTGCTGGCTCGCCAAGCTGGACGTGACCCAGAAGGTCGCGCCTAGTCACTATACGTGCAGAGGCGTGATTTCACTATCACGCCTCTGCTATATTATGTCATTTTTACCCTCCTGGTAGCCTCTTTTTATGCTATAATGCCCACAATTGCAGAGATTGGAGCGATGTCAAACGGCTCTATAGGCATATCTGGTATAATTCTTGTATTATCATTGTATATTACAACAGACTGTCGGGATAGAGAGCAGCAAGGAGCGGACAGGAGATAGGGGATATGAAAGTAACAGTAAAGAACCTGGGAATTATCAGAGACGAAACAACAATTGATCTCAAGCCGCTAACAATTTTTATTGGCCCGAACAATTCGGGCAAAACATGGCTGGCTTATGCTCTAGCAGGGATTCTTGGATCTTATGGTTCAGATAGATATGCACAAGCTTATGCAGAAGAAACGGTTCAAGCTATTTATGAACCATTAGATAAAGCTATCGCTGATGTGTTAAGTGAAGGCAATGCGACTATCGATTTGCGCCAATTTGCTGAAAAATATGGTGAGAGATACTTTAATGAAGTTGCAGGTTCTGCTCCTAATTGGTTGGGTAGATTTTTTAATACACAATTAGAGCGTTTTGAAGAAACAAGAATTTCGCTGAACTTGGAAGAACAAAAGGAACAGCTTTTACAAGGAATTTCTCTTTATTCACGGGTGAGAGGTGCGACTTTCGGCCCAATGAAAACCTCACTAACGATACGTAAGAGACGTGGTGAGGATATTGTAAAAGCTTATACAGCTACTGAGATACAGGATGTAGAAAGTCAAGAGGAACAGGTAGAGGAACTGACCCCTACTCAACAAATTACAGAGCCTATTCCTCCAGAAGAAGTTAGAGGGCGTTTAGTCAACTTTGTCACTACCGCTCTGCGTCGTTCTCTCTATCGTGAAGTGCATGTGTTCCCAACGGAGCGAACAGGATTGATTACAGGGCGTATTCGCAAGGGAATACTTGGCGCAACAGTAAATAAAATGGGACAAACCAAACTTAATGCAGAAACCTTAAAAGCTTTTCAAGGTTTTGAAGAGGCGTTAAATGCGTTGGCAAAAGAGCTAAATGGAATTTCTCTGGGTGAACAGGATGCGGCCAGAAATGCGATTTGGCCCGTGGGGACTTTTATAGCTATGTTAGGACATATGCTTGATATTAGCTCTATGGATCAGGAGACACGGGAGCGAACTGCTAGAAACAACAAAAGAATTAGGCGATATATGAATCTTGCAGAGATTTTAGAAAAACAGGTATTGGCTGGAAATATCGGGTTTTCTACTCCTGAACCTGACCCAAGAAGAGAAGTTCTCTTTCAACCTTTAGAAAATATGAACTTAGAAATACCGTTACAGATTCCGATAGTGTCGTCAATGGTCAAGGAACTTGCACCCCTGGTTCTCTACTTACGTTACCTTGCGCAACCTGGAGAGTTAGTGATTATAGATGAGCCGGAGATGAACCTACATCCAGAAGCGCAGGCCAAAATTATAGAATTGCTGGCAATGCTGGTGAATGCTGGGCTACATGTTCTCTTTACAACGCATAGTCCCTATATAACCGATCATCTCACTAATCTAATTAAAGCATACGAGCTTGAAGATAAAGAGCGTGTGCGAAAGGCGTTTTTCTTGCAGAGTACAGAGGCTTTTATCTCTAAAGAGAAAGTTTCTGTCTATGGTGTGCATGATGGTAAGGTGGAAAATAAGCTGGATGAAGATGGTTTTGTTGATTGGAATACCTTTGGGGACATTACGGAACGAATTGCAGATATTTACTTCAAATTGTAAGAATGTATTGAGGATATGTTGTGGCTGTGCAAACTGTAAAGAAGATGTTAGATGAGCATCTTCAATTGTGTAAGACAACAGATAGAAGCATTACGGAGTCCGGTCTTACTGTTAGTACGGACATACGTCCAGGCGAAGTCATCATTTTCTTTCGTATCGATTGTGCAGATGGACGATTACGTCTGGGCATGGACGCAGACTCAAAGTGCTGTGACGGGCTTATTTTTTATGTCCAAATAAACGAACGCAATGAGAAACTGTGTTTTCTAGAACTTAAAGCAGCAAGGCTTAAAGATGCAAAAGAGCAAATTATCAAGGTATATAACCATGTAAAACAACTGCTTGATGCTGAACGTATTTCTGATGTTATACAGATGGCTTGCATTTGTATGAAAAATCAGGCTTCCCCAAGTGATATGCGTAATATAGATGATCTGAAACGACTATTTGGAAGGAATAATGTCCGTCTAAAAACGGGTATCAGACATGATAAACAGTTGGGAGACTTTCTTCGTAAAGCGGGTTAGAAGTGTGTAACCTACTGTAATATTGCTCTCCTATGTTACAATGGCCTTGATTGCTAGTGATAGAACAAGGCATTACCCAGATGATATGCTTATAAAGGAGAGCAGAGGAGAGCGACGGCATGGTTGCAGTTGGTGTAATTGGTAGCGGCGCGTGGGGAACAACACTCGCACTGCTCCTGGCAGGCAAGGGCTATCAGACAACGCTGTGGGAACATCACCCCGAACGTGCGCAAGAGATGCAGCAGAAGCGCGAAAATACGCTCTTTCTTCCTAATGTGATCTTTCCTCCCAATCTTATTATTACCGCGAATGTTGCTGAGGCTGCACGCGCTAAAGACTTATTGCTACTCGTTACGCCTTCCCAAAGGATGCGCGAAAATGCACGCCTGCTCGCTCCACACATTGCTCCCCATACTCTGCTGGTCAGTGCTAGCAAGGGCATCGAGATCGGCACGCTTAAACGCATGACCGAGATTCTCGCTGAGGAACTACCATCCGCCCGTGAACACATCGCCGCTCTGAGCGGTCCCAATATTGCCCGCGAAGTGGCCGAGCGCAAGCCAACGGCGGCGGTTGTCGCGGCCAGCAATGACGAGATAGGTGTACGCATTCGCACACTCTTTACAACACAGTGGTTTCGTGTCTATACAGCAGATGATGTGATTGGCGTGGATCTGGGTGGCGCACTCAAAAATATCATCGCTATTGGGGCTGGTTTCAACGATGGCATGGGTTATGGTGAGAATGCCAAAGCCGCCTTCATGACACGCGGTCTGGCCGAGATTTCACGTCTGGGTATCGCTGCC
>JAJZEU010000151.1 GCA_021805625.1 Microcaldota archaeon | reverse complement strand
GTGAGATGGCGTTTCCGCGTGGTAGCTTGAGTTTGCTTTCGTCTTGGCATGAGCAGGAGAGGAGGAAGCAGACTTCTTTTTGGCGCTCCTTGGTTTCGAAGCTTGTCTTGCAATCTTTGCCTTACTGTATCTAATCTTTGCCAATGTCTCACCATTGAGTATAAACTGTAGATTTTGAGTAATGCTCAAAAAAAGCCTTTACATATAATATAGGGTAATGTATTTAAATCTTTCTACCCGATTCGTCTATTTAAAAAGGGAACCTTTTAAAGGCTATGCATTCAAAGCCTGGCGCAGACATTTCCCTGTTTTTGGACCTGACATAGCTTTGCGCAAGCATGTTTTGCGATATAAACTTTGCGCAATCAAATCTAGATATCTTTATATACTTTATGCAAAAATAAGATAACACGCATCTGTTTGGTTCTGCTTGGACTACTCAGGCTGCAGCTTCTGCATGGTATTATCATGGCCGATTTAGCTAGGGACATTAGGCTCGCTGTTGATACGGGCAAGGTTGTACTAGGAACAAGGGGAGTCATGAGATCCATGAGCGGCAACAGCGCAAAACTCGTAGTTGTCGCTGCAAACGGGGAGAAAAACGCTGTCAGGGACATACTTCACGAGTGCAGCATTGCGGACATAAAAGTCGTGAAGGTAGAGGGCAGCTCTATGGAACTAGGTACGCTGTGCGGGAAGCCGTATCCTGTCAGCGCGATAGCAATCATAGACCAGGGTAATTCGAGCATACTAGAGGATTGATGATTATGCCAAATGGCGAATTTGCTGCAAAGGAAATCATAAAAAAGAGGAAGAGGCACAGAATGCTGAAGAAGTGGTGGAAGAGAAAACACTTCAAGCTGAAGCAGAGGTTCGATCCCGTAGGCACTGTTCCGAGGGCGAGGGCCATAGTGCTGCAGAAGTATTCGGTGCAGCAGAAGCAGCCGCACTCAGGCCAGATAAAGTGCGTAAAGGCGCAGCTCGTAAAGAATGGCAAGCTGATAAACGCTTATGTGCCCGGAGACGGCACCATAAACTTCATCGACGAACACGACGAGGTCACGGTGCAGGGAATGGGCGGCTCGCAGAGGGGCCAGATGGGCTCCATCCCAGGCATAAAATACAGGGTCGTGGCAATAAACAACACAGATATCTACCAGATAATAACAGGCAAGAAGGAGAAACCGAAGAGATGATCGAATGGCAGATGACGTAAAAACTGATGCTGAAAAGAATGTGGAGGAGGCAAAGCAGCCTTCGCAGGCTGCCGAAAAGCCCAGAAGGCAGGGCAGGGCGAAGGTCAAGGAAGCAGAAGCACCAGGTGCTCCGGCCCAGGAGCAGCGGAGCCAGGAAGCTCAAAAAAGCGCAAAAAGGAGAAGGGTGCAGAATATCGAAGCTGCTGCCGCAGACGAAAGGCTTCTTTTCGGCAGATACAAGCTTACCGACGTAACTGTGTCAGACCAAAGCCTTGCCAATTACATAAACCTCATGCCAGTAAGCTTTCCCAACATATACGGCAGGAGGAAGAACTTTTCATACTACAACACCCACATAAGCATAGTGGAAAGGCTGGTGAACAAGCTCATGCGTGGCGGCACCGGCAAGAAGGTGGGTGGCAAGGTGATAAGGACAGAGGGCAGGCTGCAGGGCAAGAAGCTCAAGGTAATGCACATTGTAGAAGATGCTTTTGAGATCATAAACGAATCGGCGAAGATGAACCCAGTTCAGGTCCTGGTAAACGCGCTCCAGAACGCCGCGCCAATAGAGGACACCACAAGAGTCAGGTACGGAGGCATTTCTTACAATGTGGCTGTAGACATAAGCTCTAACAGGAGGCTCAACCTTGCGCTGAGGAATATTGCGCTGGCTGCAATAATCGGTGCATTCAAGAACAGGAGAAGCATCGCAGAGGCGCTTGCAAATGAGATAATGCTTGCTGCAAACAAGGACCCGAACAGCTATGCGGTAAAGAAGAGAGTCGAAGCGGAGAGGATAGCCAGAAGCGCGAGGTAATAGGGCAACAAGGCTGGTTTTATGGTAAGGAAAGAAACTGTCGTTGAAGACATTGTAAGCACGATGCACAGCCTTGACAGGGTAAGGAACATTGCGATCATTGCGCACGTGGACCACGGCAAGTCGACGCTTGGCGATTCCCTAGTTGCGCTTGCAGGACTTATTTCTAAGGAGATGGCGGGGGAGCAGAGGGTGCTCGACTTCGAAAAAATAGAGCAGGCGAGAGGCATCACGATAAAATCGGCAGACATATCGCTGGGATTCAATTACAAGGGCCAGGATTACATAATAAACCTGATCGACACGCCAGGGCACGTGGATTTCGGAGGCCACGTGACAAAGGCGCTGAGGGCTGTGGACGGAGTTGTTCTCGTGGTGGATGCGGTGGAGGGTATAATGCCGCAGACGGAGACCGTGCTGAGGCAGGCGATGAATGAGAAAGCGAGGCCTGTAGTGTTCATAAACAAGATAGACAGGCTCATAAACGAGCTCAAGCTGACGTCTGACCAGACATACAACAGGCTGCTCGACATAAGAAATGGCGTCAACAAGCTCATCCTGAACTACGCTCCGCAGGAATTCGCGAAGGATTGGATTGTCAATGTAGAAGGAGGCGCTGTCGCATTCGGCTCTGCGTTCCACAAGTGGGCCATTTCCGTACCGTTCATGAAGAAGAACAACGTGACTTTCAAGGACCTCTTCCAGTACAGCTCTTCTGGAGACGACAAGAAGTTGCAGGAGATAGCCCCCGTTGATGAGGTCATGCTTTCTATGGTCATAGAGCACCTTCCAAGCCCGAAGGTTGCCCAGGCTTACAGGATACCGAAGATATGGCATGGCGACCTGGAGAGCGATGCCGGCAAAGCGATGCTCAATGCAGATGCGAAGGCGCCTGTCAGCATAGCGGTATTCAACGTCGTGTATGACCAGCACAGTGGGGAAGTGGCGATAGGGAGGGTGTTTTCAGGCACTGTGAAGAAAGGGGTAGAGCTCTATCTCTCAAGCACCCAAACCCACGAGAGGGTGCAGCAGGTCGGAGTCTTCATGGGCCCGGACAGGGTCCTTGTTGACGAGGTGCCCGCAGGGAACATAGCCGCGCTCGTTGGGCTCAAGGATGTTTACATAGGGGAAACAGTCAGCGAGGAGCAGATAACCCCATTTGAAGAGATAAAGCACTATTCGCAGCCGGTAGTGGCAAAGGCGATAGAAGCCAAGGACACAAAAGACACCACGAAGCTAATCGAGGCCCTCAGGGAGCTCTCGAAGGAGGACCAGACATTCTTCATAGAGATAAACCATGAAACAGGAGAGCACATCATGAGGGGCATGGGAGAACTCCACCTTGAGATAATAGAGACGAAGCTCAAAGATGACTACAAGATACCAATAACAACGAGCGAACCGATCGTGGTCTACAGGGAAACCATAGAGAGGTCCGTAGAGAATGTAGAGGGAAAGTCGCCTAACAGGCATTCGAGATTCTATGTGAATGTGGAACCCCTAGAGACGGGCGTGGTGGATCTGATAGACATAGGCAGCATGAAGGAGGGCAAGCCGAAAGGCAAGGAGCACATAGAAATGCTGATAGGAGCAGGCATGAAAAGGGACGAGGCGAAGGGCATCGTGGACATCTCCAACAGGAGCATGCTGATAGACGCAACACACGGCGTGCAGTACCTGAACGAGGTAATGGAACTGCTTATCGAAGGATTCGAAGAGGCGGTAAGAGACGGACCGCTTGCAAGGGAGAAGTGTTCTGGCATAAAGGTCAGCATAACCGATGCCACGATTCATGAAGATCCCGTGCACAGGGGCCCGGCGCAGATCATACCTGCGATGAGAAGGCCCATATACGCAGGGATGCTTACTGCAGGGGTCTTTCTGCTGGAGCCCAAGCAGAAGCTGACAATCAACATACCCCAGGAATTCCTTTCGGAGGTCATCGGCATGCTGCAGAGCAAGCGCGGGCAGGTTCTTGAGATAAACCAGGAGAGGGAGCAGGCAACTATCATCGCAAAGATGCCCGTAGCTGAAATCATAAAGGGCTTCTCAAACGAGATGAGGGGGGCAACTAAGGGCAAGGCCATATGGTACATGGAA
>JAJZEU010000133.1 GCA_021805625.1 Microcaldota archaeon | reverse complement strand
TCTAAAACACTGATCAAGATAGCTGACATCTACTACGACGCAACGAATTCCGAGAAGTTCGGAATACACGTGGACAATGCTACAATAGATGCAAGAAAGATGTATGAATGGCGCATGTCAGCATCGAAGAAGCTCGAAACTGGTGTGGACTTCCTATGCCACGCCAACGGAGTTGATGTATTCAAAGGCACAGCCACATTCATAAGCCGAAACACGCTGCAACTTACGGATGGCATATCACTGAACTTCAAAAAAGCCATAATAGCTACGGGCTCTGAACCAACCTCCATTAACGGCTTTGAATTTGGCGGCAATATAATCGATTACAAGCAGGCTCTGATGCTTGACAGGATTCCCAAATCCATGGCAATCATAGGCGCGGGATACGTTGCAGTTGAAATAGGTACATTATATGCAAAACTTGGAACGGAAGTCCACATAATAGCAAGGTCCGACGTTCTGCGCCTTTTTGACAGAGATGCAGTCTCCCTAGTCAAAAAAAGAATGGCCGACCTGGGCGTAAAGATACACATTGGCGTTACTCCATCATCTCACGACTCTTCATCTGTGAAGCTCAGCGACGGCACATCAATCCCCGCAGAGTTTGCTGTCGTGGCAGCGGGGCTTTCTCCGTACACAAAAGAACTTGGCCTAGAAAACACAAAGGTAGAGCTGAATGAAAAAGGTTTCATAAAAGTTGACAGCGCGCTGAGAACAACAGACCCCAACATACTAGCAGTAGGGGACGTGATAGGCGAGCCGATGCTCGCCCACAAAGCCATAAGGCAGGGAGTCGTTGCTGCTGAGGTTGCGGCCACAGACAGCGGTGCATACGACAACAAGGTAGTGCCAGCGGTCATATTCTCCGATCCGGAAATAGCCATAGCCGGAACTGTGGAAGAAAAGGAAGGAATAAATGTAACGAAGTTCCCGCTTACCGCCTTGGGCAGGGCGATAGCACTAGACACAACCAACGGTTTTGTGAAGATTGCAGCAGATCCATATGGCGTAGTCAAGGGCATAGAGATAGTAGGCGACGATGCCAACGCCATGATAAGCGAGGCAGCGCTTGCGATAGAGATGGGAGCCACAATAGAGGATATAGCTGACACTATACATCCGCACCCGACCTACAGCGAAGGCATTCTAGAAGCCGCAGAGGCGGCTCTCGGAAGACCCATACACTTCTTCTACGGCAAACGCTGATGATGCTTAATGGAATACGAAAGCGACTTTAGCGACGAATTCATAGAAACATCGCACGGCAAAATACACATAATGCACCACAGCGGCAACTCAGAGAAACTGGTTTTCCTGCACGGGGTTGGAGCAAGCACCAGGACATGGCGGAAAATAGTGCCGTATCTCAGCAGTGATTATGACATATACCTGGTGGATCTGCTCGGCCACGGAAAGTCTGATGATCCGAACATTAATTACGACATCGGCCTTCAGGTTTCGGTTGTTGGAGAAGCCATTGAGAAAATGGGCATCAGCAGGCCGTTCCTCGTAGGCCATTCTTACGGAGCTTGGACTGCCGTTTTCCTTGCGCTGGGCATGCAGGCAAAGGGGATAGTAATAATAGATCCGGCAGGGGTAAAGGAACACTTTGAAGAGATCGTAAATTCAGGAGAAGAGGAAAAATACAAAGCCGATATGCTTGGGCTTCTGATGAAGCTCGGCAACAGGGAGCATGTCATGAGGAGCATACTTGAATCAGATTTCAACAGAGAGTATCTCAGCAAAGATGTGCTTTCAAGACTGAAAATCCCCGCGCTGATTGTATGGGGCAGAGAGGACAACATGGTTCCGTCAAAGTTCGCGCAGGTTGTTGCAGGCAGCATAAGCAAAAGCGTGCTGAAGATAATCGATGGCGCGGGGCATGACCCTCATTATACAAAGCCTGAAGAAGTGGCATCCTACTTGAACGCCTTCGTATCCTCTGTAGGGTAGCAAATGCTATCCCTCCCTAGAAACATAGTTCTCATATTTCAGCGCGCGCTGGTACAATTCAGCAAATCTCCTCTTCGATTCAAGCAACCCTGTGGAAGTTATGTGCTCGCTCTTCCTATTTATTATGTTCAAAGGCGGTATCTTTGCCGCATGATTGTCGTCAAATATGAATCTCTCGTGCTGGGCTTCGGCATCGGAACCGGCCATAACCTTCACTTCGAACTCAACCCCAAGGTTCTTTAGCTCCTTCTGCATGTCGTAAAAGTTGCTTCCGAAATCGGAATCCAGCATCTCCCCCGATGTCACTACCTTTACGCTGCCGAGATTGCCGAAGTTCCCGTCAAGCAGCCTGTAGAGGTTCTCCATTGCCTTGGAGTTGAAGTGCTTGTCAACAATGCATACGTTGCCGTGCAGCGTGGCAAACAGCTGCTCCCTCAGGCTTACTATGTTTGCGTATGGGGATGCCGGGTCTATGCTTATGTTTATCCTGCGCGTTTTCTGCACTCTGACGTAGCGCCTAGTCGCGTACTCTGCATACATATCTATAGCGAAGCATAGCGTTGCAACAAGATATGCAAGGTCTATGTAAGCGCCGATGATTCCAGAAGCCGCTCCTGATGAGCCTATAGTTATGTACACAAGAAGGGCGTACACTGCGGAAAGGATTGCATGCGAAAAGGAGTACCTTCGCATTGTGCTCTCATATCTGCTCTTCCTGTGCGAAAGAAGCATCATAGACGTCCAGAAGAGTATTAGCGATATTATGAATGCAAGGTAGGAATCCAGCATAGAATGGTATAGGGATGTCTGTGCTGCGGCTGTAGGCTGCAAAATTGCAACCACCCTGGAAACGTTCCCTCCGCTCTGTATGTAGGCTCCTGCCCCTATGCCGTACTCTATCGCAAAGGTTTGTATCATGAATATAGAAATTGCAACGAGGACTAGTGAACCCAGTATGAGTATGAGCAAAATGTAGCTGTAACCTTCCCTGCTTCCCTTGTCCATGTGTATATCTTGCTGAACGCATATTAAAAGATGCCTTTTTGTTTAGGTATTGGGTTGGCGACAACAGGCGCTACGCCGAATGAGCCGTGCCTGAACGACCCAGCCCGTATGCCTGCATTCCTAAGGTACCTGGCGAACAGCTCCGAACTGCCCCCATAAGTGTAAACTTCCTTTGCCCCTGTATCCTCTATGTACTGCAAAGCCTGGCTGAAGTCCGCATGGTCGCTCAGGGCAAACTGCACATCGGTCTTGAACCTGAATATTTTTGCAAATCCTGTTGCTACTCCAGATAAAACCCGCTTCCTATACTTTTCTGAAAGGCTCTCCTTTACCGCATCTATTCTAGGCATTATGGTTATCGCAGCGAAAGTTCCACGCGTGCTTTCTCTGAATCTTGCCTCATCTCCGTATCTGTAGCAGTAATCAAGCCCTACACCAAACTTGTTGTATACTGCGCTCAACTTCGCTATCTCTCTGTCGACAACCGGCACTATGCCTACATCGTTCATTATCGATATGAGCTCCTGCGCCTTCCCTGTAGCGTATGCACCAAACAGGACTATCCTATGTTCAAGTTTCTCTGCTACGTATTTCTGCAGGGCAGATGTTACTTCCTCTCTCGGATCGAATTTTATCTTCGGATATGGGTATGTCGAATCCAGTATCGCGATGTCTGTATGCCTGAGTTGTATCCTGTTTGCCACAGCGGATTCCTGCAGCTGGTAGTCTCCTGTGTATGTTATATCGAGCCCAAGCTCCTCAGATCTTATGAAAAACTGCTTCGATCCAAGTATGTGACCGGCATCAAGCAGCTGCACAGATTTCGGCATCTGCATAACATCTGCTTCTATGCCTGTCTTCGCCTTGATAAGCTCTGCGGTCTCAATGCTCGCGATTACATTGCTGGCCTTTGCAGCTCTCGTGTGGTCAGAATGCGCATGCGATATGAAACTCATCTCCGCAGACGCTTCCTTCGCATCAAGGGCTATGCTCTTCCCGTCAACTATTAGAGCCATTGGGTCGCCTTTTTATATTTTCTACAGCAAATATATAAACAGGTTCATTCTCTTGGTGAGCGAATGGTAGAAGACATAATAATCATAGGTTCAGGGCCTGCCGGCTTAACTGCGGCGCTATATACTGCTAGGGAAGCGTTCAATCCCCTTG
>JAJZEU010000071.1 GCA_021805625.1 Microcaldota archaeon | reverse complement strand
CCACTTCGACATCTTCAACAAGCACAACTACATCAACCTCATCTACTTCCACCACCATGACATCCACAAGCACCTCAACCGCATCTGCCTCTACTACAACAACTTCAACTTCCGCGAGCACTTCTACAAGCACCTACACCAGCGTAATATCTATATCATCGACTACGTCTATCTCTACTTCTACGAAAGGCATTTCATCTGCCATATCCTTGGGCATTTCAACCAACTTAACATACAGCCTTCTTGCAAACCTTACGAATCAGATTGGCAGCATGCAGCTTCTGCATTCGAATAAGGGCCTGCCAAAGAAAATCGCAGAAGCATATAACATAAGCATAACACATACAGGCATATCATATTCAGAGAATATAATAGTTGCAAGCAGCAGTTCGCAGAACCTTGCTCTGAACCTCAGCACTATTGGCTTCGCAAAAATCCATGCAATGTACAAAAACAACAACAGCAGGAATAACGCGAAGATATCCATATCTACTGGCGCAATGCCAAGAAACATAAGCATTCCCATACTTTCTGGAGACAATTCAATGGTGCTGACCGGTATTTCGCTCATGCTGAATTCTGGCATGTTAAACTCTTCAACAGATGTGAGCATAGCAAGCGCTGTGCAAAATGTCCCTACTCCACCTGCACCGGCGTATTACTACTTTTTGATAAACAGCAGCATAAGCGATGCAAATATAAGCGCAGCGAACTACACTTTTAGCGTAAACAGCTCATGGATAAGTTCAATGCATATAACCCCCGAACAGGTCACGCTCTACAAATATACAAGCAATGGCTGGACAGCACTGCCCACTGTGCTGGTTGCAGGCAACTCGACAGCCTATAAATACGCTGCAAGTTCCAATTCCTTTTCCACATATGTCGTGTCATTTACAGCCAACGGCATTTCCGGGGATACAACCCCCGAATCTATTACTTTGCCTGCGGGCTATAAGCTCTATCTTTGCGGTGCCGGAGCGAATTACACATTTTCAACTTCTGGCACTAAATATACATGGACACAGGATGTAGGTGCAGACAACAACGCAAGCATTGGCCACCAATCAAGCAATGTATGCAGTGCATATACTACCGGTGCCTCCAATCCTGGACTAGCTCTCGCAGGCATAGGTGTAAATGCAATTTATTACAGCGTATACAGCGCTGAAAAGCTTGGCTCGACATCTGCCTCCCTTTCATATACCGTATCTACCTCAAACTCCTTTGTTGTGCTGATTGGTACTGCAGGGTACTATAATTTTACAACTATAACAATTCCTAGCACCTGCACAAAGCAGGTGCGTGTTGACAACATCGATACCTATGAAACAGCCTATGTTGCCACATGCCAGAATGCAGCATCAGGCTCATATACATTTTCAGCGAGCTTAAACAACTCTGGGAGCTCGGCATTGGCAGCTTATGTCTTCCCATCCCAAAACGTCATATTGGACGACAATCCAACCACCGGTACGATAGCGACAAATGGCAATACCTACACCACTGGTCAGACAATGCAGGTTATAGGCACAAATGCAATAACAGCAAACCCTCCTGCAAACTTCGCGTTCAGCAGTTGGAGCGCGAGCAATGCAAACATCATAATAAGCGGAAATACAAATCCAGCTACGATGACAGTCGAGGGCAGCGGCACAGTTACGGCAAACTACAACGGCATAAGCAAGTTTGTCGAGAGCGGTCTGCCAGTTTCTACCCAAACCTTGTGGAATGCCTTATACGATGGCATTTTAAACAGCTCAACAACGGAAACTATCGTGTTCTCAACGCCACCTGGCAATGAACTATTCTCCATACCTGCGCAGAAATTGGCCAGCAGCGGCATACAATATGTACCAAACCAAAGCAGCGGCTACCTCGTTTCCGGCAACACCACGTACATAAGTTTTTCTAAGAAATCGGTAACAGTTCTGATAAGTCATCCACAAGCGCGCAACAAGATTGACACGTCAAACGGCGTGGGAACAGTCCAACTCAGCATGGAAAATTCCACACTTACCGAGGCAACGATAAACTTCGCCCAAGCGATATCTGGCTTCAACATTTCAATTTTGAACCAGACTACGCCCCCAAGCGGAGTAGGCAGTCTGGCGAATGCCTTCCGCTACATTGCGATAAGCGAAAACCTTGCAGGCTCCACAAACTCAATAGATCCTTATGTGCAGAATGTGACATATGCCTTTTCAGTGCCTGTAAGTGCGGTGATAGGCAACGGCTTGAGCGATGGCAATGTGGATCTATACAAATACGAAGGCAGCACATGGGTGCCTCTGAATACCATGCTTGCGGGCAGCAATGCGACTGCCTATTTCTATCAAGCAGTTTCAAATTCCCTCTCTTCCTATGCTGTCGGATTCACCACGGGCTCGACTTCCGGCGGCCCCACAAGCTCCACTTCCCTCTCCCTGACACTGGCAACGGGCTATCCTAGCTACTTCTGGGCTGGCGCGTTTGCACAAACACTCGGCACATCACCAGCTTCGCTCGGATCAGTTAGCTGGACCAGCGATTCCAACCTCACAGAGGCATACACAGGAGCCCCTCCCAAAGACAGATATGTAAACCAATCATTCATAGGTAACAGCATCTCGAACACAGGCACCATATCTGCTTCAGGCACTACAACATCATATGCCACAATAGCCGGCATAGGCGCCAACGTGATCTTTGCGAATGGCGCATACTATCAGAGTAACACAGCATCAACCTCGGATTCTTTCACGTTTACGCCATCAGCAGCCAACAGCTTTGCCATAATAGCATATGCATCGGGAGGCACCACTATCTCATCTATTACAGCGCCAACAGGCTGCAACCAGCAGCAAGCGGTGTCTGATGTACATGTGACCTCAGAGATTTACACGTGCAACTCCCTTCCTGCAACCCTGCAGACAGCGGCAGCGAGCACCACGACAACAGCATCAATCGCGATAGTCGCTTACGTCTTCCCTCCTTACAGCGTCACGCTTGACGACAGTCCGAATACGGGCACGATAACCACCGGCGGCACAACATACAGCAGCGGCTCGATTATATCCGTAATAGGCACAAATGCAATAACAGCAAACCCTTCTGCAAACCTCGTGTTCAGCAGTTGGAGCGCGAGCAATGCAAACATCATAATAAGCGGAAATACAAATCCAGCTACGATGACAGTCGAAGGCACCGGCACAGTTACGGCAAACTATAATTCCTTATCCTGCACGATATCGCTATCGCCAACCACCCTTAGCTTTGGCTCGATAAATCCTGAAAGCAACGTCCCTACAAACAAAGCGATAACCGACGACAACACGGGCAATGCAAACGCTTACATGCTCGTCTACGGAGGCAACTGGGTAAGTGGCAGCAACAGCTTCGGGGTAAGCAATACCTTATGGGATGCAGCTTCGCAGACAGCCTATACGGGCAGCATCCTAACAGCAACGCCGTCCAACACCCTGATCACAGTGCCAGCAAGCGGCAGCAATAGCATCTACTTCGGCCTCGGAGTGCCAGGAGCCACGCCGCAGGGCGCCTACAGCCAGAACATAATTATAGAAAACAGCTGCTAGTTCCACAAATCTTTTTTAAATGATACCTTTTTAAATTATTCATTCTATATTAAGTTGAGATTTGACATACAACAGTGGTGTTATGAAACTGGAATTCAACAAAGTGATAGGAACCCTAGTCTCGGTAGTTATGATTATAGGGTTGCTGGAGCTTGGACCTAATATAGGATTCGCAAACTCAAGCAACGCTTTGCTAACTGCAAATGTTAATGTCGGAAATATAATATACATAAGCGTGACTCCAACAACAAACACCTTTGGCAATGTATATCCTGGCCAATCCTACAGTACAAATGTCATGTATACAGATGCCGACAATGGCGGCAACATCGGAGCCAACATATTCGTGAGCGGTAACGCTTGGCAATACAGCACATACAGCTTCGGCGTCAGCAACACGTTGTGGGATTCCGCTTCGCAAGGCACCTACAATGGCTTTAGCCTTACTAACACATTGGCTGATACAAGTATATACATAGCGCAGCCTACTCAAAGCACACCATCGCAGTCAAACAGCATCTTCTTCGGGGTTAACATACCTGGAGGTACCGCTGTGGGCTTATTCACAGAGAACATCCTCTTCGAGAATAAAAACACCACACTATCCGTAAGCTCAAGCACAGAAACAGTCCAACTCACAGCAAACGTACAAGGAGCCTGCTACATTGCCCTGTCACCAAACACAATTGCGTTTG
>JAJZEU010000004.1 GCA_021805625.1 Microcaldota archaeon | reverse complement strand
CTGCCTGTTTCCTATCTCATGCTCCAACTTCCCCTTCTTTGACTCTATATCTGGGACTTCGCTCGCCGCTTCCTTAACGAGGGCTTCGTTTACCTCTATCGGCATAGTGTCTGTTTCCGGATACATCCTTGAACCGCCGGGCAGCGGCCTTAGGAACTTCGTTGTAAGCGTTGCTTGGTCGGCAGCCCTTGTTTCCAATGGAACGCCGCGAAGCGCATGCTCTGCTCTCTTCGCAGCTAGCCCTATAGCGCTGGTGCATGCCTCCTCGCCTGCCGCAATAAGTATGAACGCATCGTCGTCTTCTAGACCCAGTTCTGCATTGACCATTGCCCTCTCATCTTCGGTAATGCCATAGCTTGCCAGATTCTCGTCGCTGTGTATTATGCCTCCAACGCCTGCCAGTTGCGCATAGTCGCTTATCTCGCTGCCAAGCCTTCTGTTGGGATTTACCTCAGCACCGAGAATATCCCTGAAGCCCTTGAGCCTGAAACCGTACACTACGCCGTTTTTCCTTATGGCATTGCCGATTATCTTCGCAGCCGTCCTTGCGAAGAGGCGTGTTAGGTCCCTGTGCGGATAGATTTTTGCCTCTCTTTTCTGCAGCTCCCTCATTATTTCAACAAGTCTTGCCTGGCGTTCGACCTCATTCTCTATTATCTTGTCCATGCTCGCGAGGTCCTGGAAGCCCTTTATCTCTACCCTGTTGCCTTCCCTTATCGAAACATTGACATCCTGCCTTATGGAGCCTATGCCGCGCTGCGCCTTGAAGGTGAGCCTCAGCAGCAGGCCTATTCCAGCAGCGACGGCTTTTGCCTCCGCTGGGCTTCCTATGTTCGGCGCGGTGTCTACCTCTATCAGGGGTATGCCGAGCCTGTCCACATCGTATATGACTTTATCGCTGCCGCTTGATTCTATGCCGCTTGATTCCTCCTCGAGGAAGATCGAAGGGATTGCTATGCTCTTCCCATCTAACTCGATGCGGCCGCTGTAACCGATGAGCATAGTCCTCTGGAACGCACTTGGGTCGCTTCCGTCAACAACCCCCTTGCGCATGGGTTCTATCTCATCTGGAATGTCCGCATTAAACGCCTTTGCGATAAGCAGCGCGGCGCCTAGCGCTTCGGGATTGAGATTGTGCGGAGGCTCTTCGTCTATGTCTACAAGGCAGGTGCTCATTTCAAACGCATTGTACAAGAACTTCCTTTCCTTCTCGCTCTCGAATTTTGTCGATATGTCCACAGCGCCCAGCTCTCCGGCAACGGCCCTTTGCATGCGCTCTATAGAATCAATTTTCTTGTCTTCTTCATTGCCGAGCAGAGCCGCACACGCGCAGAACAGTTTCTCCCTTGTTGCAAGTCTTTGGTGTATCTCTAGGCCGCACTTGAATCCTAGCTTGCTGTAGTACTCGGCGCCGTGCATCAGCATACCTCGAATCCTATCTCGCTCCTTTCCGTTATTTCTCCGATGAGATTCGTGCTCAGGAGCTTTGCAGCCTCGTCCTTCTTGTAGTTGCCGAGCAGCCAGCCGAGCTTCACGTAGGCAGTTTCTGGCATCATGTCCTCGCAGTATATGACGCCCGCATTCCTGATGAGCCTGAGATTCCTGTAGACCTTGTCGTTCACCCTGCCGAAGAGGCACTGCGAAGTCATTCCTACAACCATGCCAGAATCTACCGCCCCTTTTATGCTGCCGAGAATGTTGTATTCCTTATGCCCTGTTGACACAGGGCCATGACCTAGGCCAGTACCCTCGATAATCATACCCTTGTACTTCTTGGAGGTATAGTAGTCTATCATTCCGGGATCGAAATTGGGATAGAGCTTGACCAGCGCGACCCTTGGCTCGTAATCCGTTTTTGCCTTTACATTTTTTGCCTTGCCATCCTTTGTGTACTCGCTCATGTACGTTATAGCACCGTCATATGCTATCCTTGCTATCGGCACGTTGTTGACCGGCTTGAAGGCATCTCTTCTGGAGGTATGCATCTTCCTTACCTTTGTACCCCTGATGAAGTCGCAGTAGTTGTCTGCCATGCTGGAGTGCATGCATATTCCGACCTCAGCCGCATTGCCCTTCGTCGCGAAGTGCGCGGAGCATATCAGGTTCATGAACGCGTCGCTCGAACCCCTGTCGGGACTCCTCTGCGACCCTGTCAGGACAACAGGAGCATTCGGGTTCTGCAGCATGAAGCTCAGTGCCGCGGAAGTGTAGTGCAATGTATCGGTGCCGTGGGTAATGACGATGCCCCTTGAACCTTTGTTCAGCGCATCTGCAGCCTTCTTTGCTATTATCTGCCATTCGTGGTATGTCATGTCCTCGCTGGCTATGCTCATCACGCTTTCTGCTTCTACGTTGGCTATGGCCGCAAGCTCTGGCACATCGTAGAGCAGCTCCTCGGGCTTTGTGAGCATGTAGACCCCGCCGCTTGAATAATCGACCTTGCTGCCGATTGTGCCGCCGGTGTAGATTAGGTTAAGCTTCGGGAGCTTTGGATTTGCCTTTGCTTCGGTTTTCGGAAATGCAAAGCTCTTCTTCTCCGAACCGAGTTTCTCAATGCCATTTAATTTGCCGAATTGTATTCCTATGTTGTAGCCATTGCTGAGCTTTAGGATGAGTATGTCGTCATTCCCCAGCTCTGGCCTGGGCATGAGCACACCCTCGAAATCCGCATCTTTCGTGTGGACTCTTATGGTGTTGCCTACTGCTATGCTGTTTTCCTCAAGAAGCTTTGCCACCCTTTCAGAATACATAAGTTAAGATTAACCTGACAAGTATAAAAAGAAATATTACTGCACCTTCCCGATGAGGCAGCCAGCAGAGTTGCCCGTTATCATGACATCAACAAAGCTGCCAAGTTCAACGTCGCCCATGACAGCCACTTCTGTATATCTGTCGTCGCGGCCCAGGAACGATTTGCTGTTGTGCTCCGTTACCAGCACCCTGCTTGGCGATCCGACTAACGCGTTCCTATTTTCGAACTGGATTCTTCTTGAAAGCCCTGCAATCTCTATGCTCCTCCTTTTCGTCTCGCTGTTAGGCAGCTGCGCCAATTTTGAGGCTTCTGCGTGCGGCCGCATTCCGAACTTTGAAATGTTGACCACATCCGGCATGAGTTCCTCGAGCATCTGCATGCTCTTTTCAAAATCATCCCTTCTTTCTGTCGGATATCCCACTATTATGTCAGTTGCTATGCTTGCGCCGGCCTTTTTGCGCGCTTCGTTCGCGAAGCTCATGAATTCTTCTACAGAATACCGCCTCTTCATGTCTTGCAAAACCATGTTGCTGCCGGACTGCACTGGTATGTGGAGGAACTTATAGACTTTTTTGCTTTTCATGGCATCGATGAGGTCGTCGAAAAACCTGTGAAGGTGCTCTGGATTCAGCATGCCTATCCTTATGCGGAAATTTCCTTCTATCTGCGAAGCTTGCTTGACGAGATTTGCAATGTTTGTGTGCCTGTCAAGGCCGTATGAGCCCGTATCCTGGGAAGTTAGCTCTATCTCCTTTGAACCTTTCCTTACATTGAGCTCTATGGCCTTAAGCAAAAGCCCTTCGGAAAAGCTGTTGAGAGGACCCCTTGCGAATTTTGTTTCGCAGAATGAACAATTGCTTAGGCATCCCTCGCTTATGGGAATCTTTGCTATGACGGAACCCGTTGCTGCAAGATATCCTGCTTTGTCTGTGTGCGAATAGTCTTCGAAGAGGACCCGCCTGCCTTGCGTTGCCGCATTTACCGCTGCAGCTGCATTATGTATGTTGCTGGTTGTGACAATGCTTGCGTCCGGTGCGGCTTTCTCTATGAGATTCCTGTTTGCGCTGGCCATGCACCCGGCAACTATCAACTTCTTCCCAAGTTGCCGCATCAGGGAAAGCCTGTGCAGCATTCTTTGCTCTGTGGGCTTCTTTACTGTGCAGGTGTTGACTATCACCGCATCATAGCCATCGCCTTCCTTGTAGCTTCCTAGCTCTACGCTGTAGCCCTCATTGCCTAGCAGGCCTGCCATGATCTCGCTGTCGGCCTGGTTGAGAGTGCAACCATAGCCTTCTATCAGGATTCTTCCTTGCAAGGAACCACGCTATCTTTATATATATTGCTGCTTTATATCTTCATTCATTCTTTTACAGTCTTTAATGAATGCAATATAGCCCCCAGGTCTGCAACGAATCTTCTCTCCGCGAGCCCAGATGTAACCTCTTATTTTCCGCATGACCTTGATGAGTTTATCATCATCGCCTCCGATGGACTTTGGGATGTCATGAGCTCCTCTGAAGCTGTCTCTTTCGCTCGCACTTTACTA
>JAJZEU010000093.1 GCA_021805625.1 Microcaldota archaeon | reverse complement strand
TAATAAAGGTGCGTTCAAGCCAGAGCGCGACGTCCTTTGCAAGCGGTGCTGTTTGCATCCTTTTCATGACATCTATGATTTCCGTATCCTTATCGTGCACCGAACCAGCTTTTATGTGGTGCAGCATCACACCTATTAGGTATTCCATGTTAACCTTTTCGAGTTCGGCGAGCTTTCTTGCATACTCAACATACATACCCTTATCTTTAATGAGTTGCATTCCTACCCACATGTCGTAGATATCTTTGTTCAGAGTCCTCGACAAGATGGCCATCGTTTTCTTCGCGAGCAAGTATTCGAGGCTGTATGACGGCACTGCCACGCTCGCTATCGGGTAACCGAACATACTCAGCAGACTGTATGCTTTCTTCAGCTGCGGCTCTTCGATATTGTGCGCTTTCATCAGGTCTACTATTACATTCTTGTATACGAATCTTGCCGCTTTCGGGGATTCTACTGTCCTATTGCAGATTTCCGACAGCACCTTCTTGGTACTCTTCAATGAATAGCTCTCGATATCTATATCGTATGAAAGCCTCTGTCTTTCTCCATAGTATATCTTGTTGAGCGCTGTACCTCCGAACAATGCTACCTTCTGGCTGCTGTTGCCAAGTACTATGAATAGATCCTGAAGCGCCTGCATGACTTCAATCTCCTTTCTGAGTTTCTCCTCTCCTATTCCCGTTCTTATTACAAGCCCTTTCAAATCATACTGCATTTGACCACCCGATCACGTTAGCATCATCGTATATCCTCCATTTGCTGTTGAAGTTTGCAGCGGTGTTGTGAAAGAAAAACGACGTGCCCCTCTTGCTGCTCATGTTCCTGACTTTTTCTACAAACCATTTCGGAGTCCTCTTGTCGAGTATGTAACCCACCCTCCTTATTGTGGATATGTCTGCATCCCTTAAATAGCCCAGCAGTTCGTAAAGATCTGTCTTTTCAAGGGGTCTCTGATTCAGTGCCCTGAACAGATCAAAAAAGTTTGCGTGTTTCGGCTTGTAGAGCATATCAAAGATTGTTTTTGCATAAGTAGACACCACCACATCATTCAGCATTCTTGTACCGTACAAGAGCGTCCCCATATTAACAGGGGTTATTCGCGTGTTCATGAAGCTTACGGGCTTTTCTGCTTTTGAAGTGCATACATATATGTTTGCTTCAAGTTCGGTCTTGAGGCCGTATATGTACATCGCTGATGAAAAACCTATATATCCTATGTAAATGTCCATCGCCACAGAGAATTGATTGGCCGTGGTTCTTGCATACAACCCCCGCTTCAGTCTTGTTATGGTGCCTTCTCTCTCATACCGCCTCATGGCTCTTTCTATAGTTCTTTTTGTCATATCCTTGTATACGGCATGGATTGCAATAACACTAAACACTTCTGGCAACGCCTCGTATATATCTATTATTTTAGTCATTAACGACACTTTTTGTCGTTAATTATATATAATATAGAAACTAAAAACCTTTCGCCCAATCCATATCCTCTATTTCTTGCCTATCCTCTGCTTGCCCATGTATGGCACTAGCGCTTCGGGAACGGTTATAGTGCCATCATCATTGTAGTAGTTCTCTACTATCGCGACTATGGTCCTGTTTGTCGCTATGGCTGTGGCGTTGAGCGTATGCACATACTTCCTCTCGTTGCCTTCATCATACTTTATCTCAAGCCTCATGCTCTGCCAGTCGGTGCAGTTGGAACATGAGCACATCTCGCTGTACCTACCCTGACCCGGCATGTAGGTTTCAAGGTCGTATTTCTTTGCTGCCACAGTGCCTATGTCTCCAGTGCATATGTTTACAATTCTGTACGGCAGGCCAAGCTCCTTGTAGAGCTCTTCCTCATTCCCCAACAGCTCTTCGTGAAGTTTCCAGGAGTCTTCCTGCCTCGCAAAGATGAACTGCTCCACCTTGTAGAACTGGTGCACCCTGAAGATACCCTTTGTATCTTTGCCATGGGCTCCAGCTTCTCTCCTGAAGCACGGACTCCATCCCACGTATCTTTTCGGCAGTTCCTTTGCCGAAAATACCTGTCCTGCGTGGAGCGAAGCGATTGAATGCTCAGCTGTGCCTATCATGAAGAGATCATCTCCCATGTGCTCTATCCCCTTCTTTTCCATTGCCTCCTTTGACTCAGAAACCATGTATAACATTTCCTCGAAGTCTCCAAGCGGCACCGCACCTCTGAGATATTCCTTCTTGAGCATCAGCGGCGGAGCTATGAGGATGTAGCCCTTCTTCACGAGCCTGTCTACGGCAAACCTTATCAGCGATTGCTCTAGCAGTGCTATATCTCCCTTCAGGTAGAAGAAGCGAGCCCCGGCCACCTTCGCCGCTTGCGAAAGATCTATCATATCCATCGCAGTGAGGATTTCGTCGTGGCTGGGAAGCTTCCTTGCTATTCCTTCCCCAACCCTCTTTATCTCTACATTCTCGCTGTCGTCTTTTCCATATGGGACGGATTCATGAAGCGTATTGGGCATGTTGAATAAGAGGTAATCCAGCCTGTCCTTCGTCTTCGGCAGCCTGCCTTCGAGTTCCTCAATCCTGCCCTTCAGCTCTGCGAGCTTCTTTATCTCCGATTCATCTGCATCCCTGCCTGCTTTCTTTGCTTCCGAGATCCCATTGCTGCCTTTGTTCCTTTCTGCCCTGAGCCTCTGGAGCTCGGTATCTATCCTCCTCGTTTCCTCGTCAAGCTTCAGAAGCTCTTCTAGCGGAAAGTCGCTCTTCCTCTTTGCAAGCGAAGCCTTTATCTCGTCAAAATGCTCCCTGACGTACCTTGCGTTTATCATCAGATCTACCTATTAGAATGAACGTGAATGTTTTTAGCTTTTGGGAGTCAACCCCTTTATGAGTGCTTTTTATCTGCATTGGTGCCCCTGAAGCAGAGAAGAAGCCTATGCGAGATGCACTGATTGGTACACATCAACCACTGTAGCTTCTGGGGGCAATCTTATAAAAAGCTGCTCTGTAAATATCCTAGCGTTGCAGGGGTGGCGGAGCTTGGCCAAACGCGACGGGTTTAGGGCCCGTTTCCTTTGTGGATTCGGGAGTTCAAATCTCTCCCCCTGCATCTCAAAATCACGACGTCAAAGCAGGGTTCGGAAATCAGAAACGGGAATCGTCAAGGAAGAAAGATTTCAGTAGGTTTTCCGATAACCTCAAGCAGGTGTCCATGAACGTTTCATGGCACCAGTTGCAGCAGTTGCAGTCAGTATTGCACAAGACGCAAACCAAGAAGTTTGCGGGAAAGAGGAAAACGCCGAAGTATGGCTCATTATAAAAGGCGTTCTCAGGCGCGCAGATAAAACCGTTCTTCAGGGCAATCGATAACGATAAGTTTCGCCTATTGTTCTCTTATCGAATATATTCATTCTTATGCTCTGATACAACTTTGTCAAATAGAAACTCCAATTTCGAATCTCCCACCTTCAAATAAAAGAAATTCTGTGGAGGCATAAAATCCGGTATTCTCTCTCTTATCTCAGAGAGGGGTATTTGCCTCTCATATCTGCAAGGATTCTCCAGTTTTAATGCGGACCCAAGTTCTAATCCCTTGAAGTAATCTTGGAAACCTTCTCTCGTGCTGGTGGTTTCTGCGATTGTTAAGTCTATAAGTTCTTTGACCTGCGTTTGTACGACTTCGCTTATCACACAGTCCCCTACAACTGCTTGAACTTCGCCTGAGGCGTATATCATCATTCTAGTTCGAGTGTTTAGCTGAGGCGAAATTCTTCTATATTCCCATTTTTTCTTTAGATTCAGTATATCAAAGGCATAATTCGGCTTTATGCTGATAAAGACTATCCTTTCAGTATCAAAATTCATTAGAATCGACTACCTTTATACAGAATCCTACAGCACCGTATTTCAGTTCCTCTTCTTCACTATAATATTTATGCATCCTTTCAACTTGTTCTTCTATCCGCATACCTTCATTTCCAACTTTAGTGCAGTCAAATGAAGAAAAAAGATCGTTAAACGAAGCGAATCTGCATATTCCCAAAACTTTCACGGCAATTTTTTCATTTTTATCAGGCAACTTTCCGAATACTATAATATCCCCTAAACTAACCCTTTGCCGTTTCTCATCAAAGAGCCTTACTTCTGTTTTCCATCAATCCTAAATGGTCGCAATAGCTACGCGTTTCTTGCCGCTCATGATTGTGCTCATCATCTTCATTGCTGTCTTGCTGGCTTCAAGTATCTCTATTTCGAGCGGTTTACCTTTCTTGTCGTAGTGTGTTATGATATTCTCCTTTTGCTCGCCGAAGTCAAGCCTGCCCTTACCTAGGACTAGAACTAGGATGTCGGTCTTCGGATCAT
>JAJZEU010000120.1 GCA_021805625.1 Microcaldota archaeon | reverse complement strand
GAACAGTGGAATAGAGAATCAAAAGTATAAAATTCCCACCCTTCTCAAAGGAGTTGTGGAAGACATAGCAAAGTGCATCTACACAAGTGAATTCTGCGAGTATAGCAGTATTGATGTTGCAACCGCAATGGTGGCTTCTGCAGTACAACATAGAAGTATAGACGCAACTTCACAAAAACCTTGAAAAATCAGTAAGCCTTGTCATGATGCTCAAAATCGTAAAATTCTACCTTCTTCTCACTTTCGTTTATTATGATGAGCTTTGAAAACTCACGCCTTCAGGCGTGGCGATGAAAAAGCTCCTGATTTTGTAAACTTTTCTTTCCGACTATTGTCAATGCGGCCGTCAGGCCGCAAAGACGAGATAACATGGATAGTGGAAACTATAAAAATATGAATCTTGCGTACGGGGCGCACTGCGTCGGCGTGAATGAGCACCACCTCCAGTGGTGCACGAAGTACAGGTACGACGCACTCGAGAAGGAGTCGCACTACAAGGATTGCGAGGCCGCAATCCGCACCGTCGCGGAGAGGCACGGAATACAGATAGTGGAGTTGGGGGTCATGCCCGATCACGTGCATGTCGTCGCCTTCCTTCCGCCGGACATGGGTCCTTCTAAGGCGATTGGTCTCCTGAAGGGAGGAAGTTCCTACATACTCTTTCGTTCGCACCCGAACTTCAGAAAGACGTACAGGCAGGGTCATTTCTGGAGTCGCGGTTACTTCTATCGTTCCGTTAGCGACATCGATGAGGAGAGGGTGCACAGGTACGTCAGAGAGGACAACAGTCCTCGGCAACTTACATTAACCTGATAGAAAACTCACACCTTCAGGTGTGAGATATTTATATTTTGGGTCGCCTGTTCCATGTATTCGCAGCGCATAGTATCTGCAGGGTTTTACCGTCGAAAGAGAAAGACCTACTTCCCGTGTGAGTTTTATTTACAGTCGGGGTAAAAAGATTTAAGAATTCAACTTCCTATAATAACAGTTGATGATATGATCCAAAAAGAGACAAAAATTATGAAGAATACTTTATCTTTGGGTAAAGAGGTCGAAACATTCAATCTTTGGGTAAAGAGGTCGAAACATTCTATGAGAAGAGTGTCACAATTCGGGAATTCGGCAAAAATAGATGCGCCTAAATCCTTTATCTGGCGGTGCGCCTCCATCATCATATTGAAAGGGTAGGACTTATGTCCCACAGTCGGAAACTGGGTGGATATATGCAGAAAGATAACCTAATCAGCATTGTCATCCCTACTTATAACAGGCAGGACAAGCTTTGCAGGCTGCTGGATTCCATCAAAGCAAGCAATAGGAGCAGATATGTTTTTGAGGTCATCGTAATAGATGATGCATCACCCCACGACTTCACCAGCACGCTAGCCCAAAACTACCCGTGGGTAAATCTGATACGGAATCCATCTGAGCTGTATCTGGCGGAATCCCGCAATTCAGGCATACGGGCTTCACATGGAAAATATATCTTTCTGGTGGATGACGACAACGTGCTGGACAAGGACTGCATAGTCTCGCTTGCTGACTTCATGGACAAATGTGATCTGGGCATGACAGTCCCTTATATGTGCTATCTATCAAAGAAGGCGGTACTGTGGTGCGCTGGCACAAAGATAAGCAAAAGACTGTTTACTTCATTCTTACTGGGCAACACTCCACTCAAAGAAGCTCCGGTCCAGCAACAGTGCGATACAGCCCCCAATGCCTTCATGCTGTCGCGGCAAGCCATAGAGGAGGTAGGCTTCTTCGACACCAAGAACTTCCCCACCCACCACCTTGAAGCTGATTATGGCATAAGACTGAGGCGGGCTGGCTTTACTGCAATGGCTACAAAGAGGGCTATAACCTACCACGATATAGCATATGAGGCTCATTTTGACTCGGATATGCGGCACAAGAGAAGACCATACAATATTATGGTGGGTGAGGTAATGCTTCAGCGAAAATGGGAGAAAGGAGCATGGAAATACGCAATTCCGTTAGTCATTCTCGCTGACAATTTCTACATCATCCTGAACAATTCGCATATCCAGCTTAGAGACAAGCCTAGCTTCATGAAAGCTGCTCTGAGAGGCTACATGGACGGATGGGCAAGGCGACTTCAATGAAAATCATACAAGCATATCCAGACGTGCAATACGGCGACGCCATAAGTAGCATAATGTTTAGGATCCACGAGATAAATGTAGCGCAAGGCTGGGAAGACACGATGGTGGCTTACACCTCGCAAGTTAAAGGAGTAGAACAGGTAGGCCTGCGCAAGAGCTACACAAAGGCACAAATGCTAAAGAAATTCATGCAGATGCCTAACAAAAAAGAGAACATAAGGATTTACCTCAAGCAAAGAAACTCAAATCCCACGGACATGCGCAAACTCATTAAAGAGGCGGACATCCGCATCTGGCATCTCGGCATTACCTACAAGCTTATGGAGCAGAATATCCAGCCTAATGATTTTATCTTCTTTCACAGTCTCAACTATCCTTATCTCTCAACAAGCCCAGAGTCAATAATAGAGTCGTACAAGACGCTTACATGGCTCAAGGCCCTCAAGCCAAGAATGGTCGCACAGAGCCAATGGACAGCTGCCCAACTCATAACGCTGGGTTACAAACGAGCTACAATCTTGATTCTGCCCCTATTCCATACCTACAACGAGCCTTATACCATGCACAATACAGCCAACCCCACCCTGCTCGCTTACGGAAGGTACGCCATAAACAAGTACATACCAGAACTGGCGAAAATGTGCAGCAAGAACGATATAAGGCTCATAGCATTCGGCGATAACAGCAAGAACGCAGAGTTCAGCCAGCAGTATGCAGAAGCCGCCAAGTATGCCTCGGAAGGCATAAGGCTGCTGGGCAAACAGGCAAGCAGGGACAGATTCTACGGCGAAGCCAGTATCTACGTCTGCAACAGCGGAAACGAGGGCTTCAACATGGGCATAGTGGAAAGCTATGCCCATTCTCTCCCAGTCCTAGTGCGCAGAGGAACAGCAGCAGAGGAATTAGTGCTTGAAGGTAGCACTGGCTACTGTTACGATGATATAGATGAAGTGCCGCATTTAGTGGAGAAGATAATGCAAAATTATAGGTTCATGTCTCATCACGCATGGAAGAAGGCTCAGGATTATACCCTTGAACTCTATAAAGAGAGATACTTAAGGATATTGAAAGAGGGTATTGAATGAAGAAGAAATGGGATGCATACAGGCACTTCTTCATAGAGTGCACCATAACCCAGATGCTCAAAGGGGATATGGTATCGCTGGGCAATACCACAACCGTAAGGGATTGGCTCTATGTGGACGACCATGTAGATGGCTAATTTATAAGGAAAAGGTTGCAATTAGAATCTGCCATGCTTAGGTCCTTGTATTTGCCTATCTTGTCAAGCATCGCCCTGTAACCCTCCCAGGGCTTGTATATAATCAAGACGTTAAACTTTTTGTAGGACTGCAATGCAAGGTATTTTAGTAACCTAAATATTGTATTCTTTGTCTTGTATGTTGGAATCACTATGGTTACTTCAGGATCTTTCCATTTTCCTATCAGCTTTACGCTGTTCTTCTTATGTCCTCGCATTTTTATCACTTGCTGTGCAGCTTGGCGTTTGCTGGCGCGTGTCGCTTCCTCTCTGGCGGCGCGAACATCTTCCTGGCAAATGCTTAAATACCGCCCATCCCATGCCTAGATAGTGATACTGTGGCAGCGAAATCTCTGAAAAATATGCCTGCGGAGAATAATGCAGGTGCAGACGGACTCAAGGCGCAGGAAGAGAAAGGAGAGGCCATCAGAAGTGCATTCAGGGGTGCGTTATTCCGGGGTGCATTATCCTCTATAGGTGCCGGACTCGGCATCTTCTTTTCATATGTCCATTATGCAGCCGCAAACGTGATGACTGCAGATGCCGCCAAGATGCTTACTGAAGGACAGATCGGTGTGCTAGAGCAGCACAAACTGCTTGCGGCTGCAACCAATAACGCCATTGTAGGACTGGCCTTTGCTGCGGTTGCATTAGTGTTTGCCGTATACGCTTGGCACAATTTCGAGGACCTGCGGCAGGCAAAAAGGCCACAGGGGCGGGAGGAAAGGTGGTAATTAATGATAAAAGTATGGAGCGCTGCAGCAGTAGTGAAGGAGGGCGGTATTTCCAAGATTAAAACACACAAGTATAATATCTGATTCCTAATTTATTACTATCTCTTAGGAATTGCAACCAATTTCTATATATATCTTGGTAGCTTATACCGGCTTTGGGACATAAGTCAATTCTTTCCATACCACAGGAGATTGTGCCATACGCCCTTACACATCACTGCGGTGTCAATCCTG
>JAJZEU010000026.1 GCA_021805625.1 Microcaldota archaeon | reverse complement strand
GTGTCGGATTCGCATCGGAAGAAAACGTCAGAAACTACATCAGGAAACAGGACATTTCAAGAGGGCAAAGAAGGCTCTCTTAAGCCAGGAGGATACCCCCGACCTCGTCGGGGGAGGAGGTCATTTATCAAGCTAGATAACCATCCCATACTATCATGCGTCTGTTTGTGTAAAATGAACCGCCATCGGCAACATCATCAAGGAAGGTTGCTCGCCACGAGCCCCGATAGCGATGCAGCTGCTATATCAGTTATCCTGCTGGTAAAAGCCATTGTGACGTAATCCCCTTTCCATCCAACCAATCCCTCGCCTGCCGTGTTATTATTGGTTGTGTTTCTTATGAACTCGTAGTCCATCCCGTTCTGGGTGCCGAACGTTGCGTAGCTGGGTGCCGAACCCGCCACTTTTGCGTACAATGCCTGGGCGTCGGGGGACAGGATGACGTACTGGCTTATGCTCTGGTTGTTCGCGTTGGCGTACAATACGACCCACACCTCTGTCGCGTTGTCTGCTAACTGGCCCCCTAAGCCTGCTATCTCCGCAGACGTGTTGTACACCTTTGTAGTCTGGCTTGTGATAGCGCCGATTAGCGTCTGGGCCTGGATCTGAGTTATATATGGACTGGCTGAGTATGCCTGCACTGTCGTGGTTGACGGCCGGGTCGCCGTAACTGAGGGTGTAGTTGTTAAAGGCAGTGTAATCGCATTCTGCTGACCATTATAGAAGAGAACTAATGCTGCAACTGCTGCAATCAATACGACTATTATGCCTATCAGGACAATATTGCTGGCCATGATATCCTACTCTGATATCCTATTTTATGAAAGTATAATAACCTAACCACTATGTTAATTCCTTCGACCCAGCGGCAAGAGCCGCAAGGCCAGGATAATGTTCTTGGTTAATCATCTATCACCATGTACGTATTTAAACCTGATTTTCATATTACCTACAAACTACTATTCACCATCCATTGTGGTACGCTGACTTTTGTATTGTGGTAGGGTGCGTTAGACTTCGCCAAGTTCTCAATGGAACAGTTAGGTTGAAACGTCACCCCCTCACCTCATTCATCGGTCCCGGTATTGTTCATTCCTCTTGAGCATCCAATATATGATCCGGAGCAGTCTTTTCATACTGCCTACTTTTGCTTTCTTTTTACTTATTCTATCTCTGTTTTCTTCGTATCGATATGTCACTACCGAAGTCTTGTCGAAGTTTATGTGAATGTTGGTGCACTGCAGCAATACTGTTTTGAGAAATGTATCACCTTTTGTTATGTGGCCTTTCAATTCTTTATCTCCCGACTGGTAAACCCTTGGTACAACGCCAGCATATGAAAACAAATGGAACTCATCGGGAAACCTGTTTACGTCTCCTATTTCGGCAGCGATTGTAAGTGACCCATATGACCCAAACCCTGGAATCGTATCGATGAGCCTTGCGTAATGGCTGACTAGTGATTTTCCATTCTTCACAACATCCTGGATTTTTTGATTGTATTCTCCGATTATCGTGTCTGATGCCTCCAACTGCTTCATCAGCAGATTCAGCTTTGGTTCGGCACTAAGCTGTCTCATGTTTTTCTTTCCTAAGCGTTTCACTTCTATTCCAAGGCAGAATGCATGATACTTTATCTTGTTGATTATTGCGACTCTCTGCCCTACAACCAGAGCCCTGTCCCTGCACAGATCTCTTGCATCCCTTATCTCCCTTGGCGGCAGATACGACTTCGGCAGATAGTCTTTCTTGTAGAGGTCCATGAGTGTATGTGCATCTGTCTTGTCGGTCTTCTTTACCGATTGCGCAATGAGTCTTACCTTCGCAGGATGCGCGACTGTTATATCGTATCCTTCGAACATGTTCGCAACCCAATTGGTAGTGCTACTTGACTCCACTATCAACTTAGGACTATCCACATTGCCAAAGAAAGTAGAGAACCCGTCCTTCGTAGTCTCTACATATCCCTCCTTCACTGGCCTGCCGTTGTCTTCCATGACAACGTAACTCCTTCTTTTCCCAAGGTCTATTGCTATGTCCATGTTTGCACCTGTTTATACATTACGCCGCAACATTATCTGACTTGTTGCGGCGTCAGGTGCTAGGAGGAGGAATTAAGCATGTCAGACTTCGCCAAACAGGATTCCTACGTCTAGTCCCAATGCGTAGACCAATTCGCCAAACAAAGTTTACCAGCGCAGGTTCAGGTCTTTTGTACTGTATTTATCCAGAAAATCGCCAAAGATCTCTCACGCATTTGGGGTAAAATATTGCTGACAAGGGTGAATCTGAAGGCGTTTCCGGGCTTTACTATCGTAAGTGTCAAATTTATCAGGGATTTTTTGAGTAGCTTTACGTTCTTGTCGATGGAGATTTTCGCAGAAAGTAGTGTCAAACTCTCTATGGATTTTGCTAGGAAAGATATATAAAATTTACCCAAGTAATAATATTATATGATTTAGGTATATCTATGGATGGCCCGATAGAAAGCATTATGCATAATGAGTCACAACTGAATGTTGCAAGACTCCAAGATACTGTAATCGAAATAATCTTTGATAACATAAATGCCGTACTTCACGGAGGCACTGCAATATGGCGATGCTATAATGGAAAGAGATTCTCAGAGGATATTGATTTGTATATTGCGAAAGAAGCAGATATTAAGAAAATTACTAATAGGATAGCTCTTTCCGAATTGCATATTGTTTTCAACAGGAGAAGAAGAGGCACAATATATTATGACATATCAACTAATGAAGCAGATATTTCATTACAGATGAGGATTGTCAAGAAAAAAGGCTTCCTTGTCTCCTATGAAAAGGTTAACGGAGTAAAAACTGAGATTTACTCTTTAACCCCGGAAATATTAATCGAGGAGAAGATTGCGGCTTATAACGATAGAAAATTTATAAGGGACATATACGACATTATGCTTTTAACTAAATTTATATCCGATAGAAGCAAGAACGCCATTATACCTACCTCCTTTCTATCTCATATACAAAAACCAAAAGATGAAAGTGTGCTTAAGAATCTGGTTTATAGCGGACCGATACCATCTTTTGAGGAAATGGTTGACTATCTAAGAAGATGGTGTGCTATATGAAGTATGTGGATTCTTTTTTGGAAGAATTTAAGAGAACACCAACATTTACAATTAAAGACGCAGAAAAATTTCTCAGATATAAAGGTTCTACAAAAGCCTACCCCAAAATATTCATGAAGTTAATGGTAAAGAGCGGCAGGGCTTGTAAAGTAAGTAGAGGTTTTTACACACTATATAAAGATATCGAAGTAGTCGGATTCCCGTTTTACCCTTTTTATTATGGTCTCGGTTTCGCATTAACAAAACATAGGCTGTGGAAACAGCAGGCGAATCCATACATCCTAACAACGCGAAATGTCAGGAGAGGAAACAGGGAAGCATTTGGCTCTAATTTTACAGTAAGCAAAATATCAAAGCGTATGTTTTTTGGATATCATTATACTAAAGGATCAAATTTCTATTACCCTATCTCCGATATAGAGAAAACACTGATCGATTGCATATATTATAGGTTTAATCTTGAAGATTATGTATATACTAACATATTCAAGATGATTGATAAGAAAAAGATAGGTATTTACCTTAAAAATTGTAATAAAAAAATTAAAATAAAGTACAACATTTTGATAAAAATATATGGAAACAGTATATAAGCCTGACCTCGCCAAACAGATTCCTATGTCTAGTCCTAATGCGTAGACCAATTCGCCAAACAAAGTTTACCAGCGCAGGTTCAGGTCTTTTGTCCTTTGAGTAGCCATGTGCCGCAAGTTCCGTTACACTGCCTTCCAGCATTGCGCTCGTCCGGTCTAGGATAAACACAAATATAGAAAGATCAGACGCCGCTTATCGTCGAGAAGAGCCCTCCTACAACCATTCCTACGATGAAGAAGACGGCAAGCCCGACTATTATGAAGGGTGGTAGGCACCGGATTCCCCTTATCGCAGAGCCTGTAGATATTGATGAAACTATGAAAGCCCCGAAGCCCGTTATGATAAGGATTGCGGCAAGCGCGAAGCTGTGATACTGAAGTATCGTGATCTTGGGCGGGCTTGGCCTGAGGAACGAGATGCCTGCTGTCGGCAAGCCGCCTGGATTCTGCTTAAGTATGCCTGCCCATACCGTATCCGTTATGGTCATCATCTGGGTGGTAAGCGCGTACATCACAGGTGCGCCGATGATTGCTGCGAACGTTATGAAGATGGAGTACATGAAGAGCTGCCCTGATACCTCCTTCTGCACCATCTGCTGGTTCCTAAGGTCCTTTGCTATCTGGTTCAGAAGGTCTGTCATGCCCCCGCCATACTGTATGGCTTCTGTCATCATCCTTATGGTGTGCTGCACTTGCA
>JAJZEU010000024.1 GCA_021805625.1 Microcaldota archaeon | reverse complement strand
ACTGGAACCTTCACAACCCAACAGAAGCAGGTCGAGCATCTAAGGAGCGAAAGCGACCTTAAGACACAATTCATCTACAATATATCACACGACCTGAAAACTCCCATAACGAACATAAAGGGGTTCTCGAGCTTGCTCTACAATGGCGAATTCGGCAGTTTAAACGACGAGCAGAAAAACTACATAAAGATAACACTTGATGAAGCTGACAGGCTCATGTCACTCATACAGCAGATACTAGATGTTGCTAAGCTCTCTTCAGGAAAGATAAAACTGGATTTGCAGGAGACGGACTTCTCAAAACTGGGAGGGAATCCTAGCATAAACGCACTTGTTGAAGTGATGGCAAACAAAGGCCTCACATTTTCATGGAATGTTGACTACAATGTGCCACATGTGAACGCAGACCCAAACAGGTTAATACAGGTGTTTGTCAACCTCATAGGGAATGCCATAAAATTCACAGAGCATGGAGGAATAACTGTAAATGTCACAAGGAAAGGCAAAAACATACGCGTTGAAGTAAGGGATACGGGCATAGGGATAAGCAAGGAAGACCAGAAGAGACTCTTCAAGAAGTTCTACCAAGTGCAGAGGAAGGGGCTTGAGATGCAGGCTGGCGCAGGAACAGGCCTTGGCCTTTCGATAGCGAAAGAGATCATATCGCTGCATGGCGGTATAATAAGAGTCAACTCCGAACCAGGAAAAGGAAGCACGTTCTGGTTCACGATACCCATATACGGAAAGAAAAAGAGAAAGAGCAATTCTCAGGCCCAGCAGAATGCCCAGCCTGCGCAGGGGCTGCAGGACGCGCAGGGCCAGCATGGTCCTGGTGGATGATTTGCTTGTTATGGCACATATGGGATGTAAGCTCCACAGAAGTTGTTTATGCTGGCCTGGAAATTGTATGCATCGTAGACCTGGGAATAGTTCAATCCAAGGTATACTCCAGTGAAAGAGCTGTTTGTCACAGTGCCTGAAGTAAAGTTAAGGGTTATCATCAGTGCTGGTCCGGTAGTTCTCTTAGAAGGCGATGTGGAATTATAAATAATAAGATACTTCTTGCCGCCAAGATAGGATATTGAAGAGCTTAGTGCGGTTGGGGTATTAAGAGAGGCGTTGTGGAAGTCGGACGGACCTTCGGGTTTGGTCGATTCGAACTTTATGAATGTTGCGTTGTAAACGCTCTGGTTGCACACAATATCTTTCTTATATAGGGTATCGTAGTTGTTCATTAGTATCCCGAAAACGGAATTGTTGATCTCCTGCATTATCTGCGCTGTTGGTATGGTGTTGCCTGAAGATGCAGTAGTTGTTACGCTTGTGGTAGTTGAAGATATGCTCGTAGTCACTATCGTGACGTTGGTTGTATTCTGGTATATCACGCTATTTAGGAGCATGCTTGGTTGTATAAAGTAGAACACACCACTGGTCCCTATTCCCAAGGATGTTGAAACGGGGAGTACAGCAAACTTTGCTGAATTTGAGCCCGTAGATAGCAGCGTGATTTCGAGGTTTGCCGAAGTTCCGTTATAGGTGCTTATCTTCGCCGGTTTCCCAAGCTGCAGGCTGACTGCCATTATCGGATTGCTAAGCATGGGCTGTCTTGCTACGTATAGGACTGAACTATTGCTTCCAACAGCCTTCAGGTAGAACACGTATACATTCGAATCCCCGGGCAACATAAAGCTCTTCGTGCCAGTGAGCGACATTGTCACATTTGTAAGTTGCGCAAAGGTTGGTACTGAGGATTTTGGTATGGCGATGTAAACGAGCGCTGCGATTATTATTATGCCGACTATGGCATACCGCATCCTTTGTGGATGCTTCCTCGCAAAGGGCTTCTTCTTGGCGAGCATATTATCGGAGAATTATGCATCCTCAAGGTTCAAAAAGATATCTACGCTTCGCGGTTATATGCTTGGACAACGGGAAAATCAAAAAGCTATTATACTTTTCCGGGCACAGTCTTATCGGCGATCAGATGATGGGCATAGACGACTTTAAGTCGGACATCCTTTACATAATCAATGACAAGCAGCAGGTCACATATAACGAACTTGCAGAGGTTGCTAGTTCTAAGGGAATAGATGAAGAAGTGCTAAAAAAGGACCTGGATGCCCTCATAGAAAGGAATGCGATAGCATCAAGGAAAAGCGGTGGCATTCTTACTTATTACATACTACAGGAGCAGCAATCGGTGCGCAGAATCATGATAGTTGAGGATGATAAGAATATAAACAAACTCATGGCGCTCTCTATAGGGAAGGGTTTTGAAATAACTCAGATCTATGACGGAAATGAAGCACTGCACAGGATAAGGATGGAGAAGCCCGATCTCATTGTGCTTGATCTGATGCTCCCTGGAATAAACGGCCTTGAAATATGCCAGACCGTTAAGCAACAGGAGGAGCTGAAGGACACTGTAGTTATAATTGTCAGCGCGATGGATGCTACATCGAGCAGGTTCAAGGGTATAAAGTATGGCGCTGACTACTACATCAAAAAACCATTTGATCCTGAAGAGCTGAGGAGCCTTGTCACGATATTCCTGAAGAAGAAGGGAAAGAGGTTCGACCCCCTAATAGACCTACCAAACGAGGAGAAGATCTCAAACGCAGTTGAGAAAACGCTGCAGAGCCAGAGCACATACGACATCTGGAGGCTTCGGGTTGAAAACCTTGCCGAGTTTGCAAAAAGGTTCGGAACCAATTCGGGCATAACAATACTCAGACTCGTTTCGCAGCTCATGCAGGACAAGGTAAAAGAGTCAAAAGGTGGAGTCTTTGTAGGGTTCTTGGATAGTGAGGATTTTGTAATTGCAGGAAATTCAGAACTGGTTGAAAATAGCATAAATGGTATAAGGGAAGAGTTTGATGCTGTGCTTCCGTTTGTATACCAGAGCGAGGGCTACAAACCGATGGAGCTCGGAATAGACGATATGTACGGAGCGGAAAAGCCGAGGCTGTCTCTATCATATAACAAGATACAGAGAGAAGCACTGATAGAGAGAAGGGCAGAGATACTGAAAGAGAGGAATGTGAAGGAGATTGGAGCCTATACCTATGATGAGCTGAGGCACATGCTCGGCAGCGATGATCTGGACATAATTATAACTAGAGATGCCAGTGGTGTGAAGCTTTCTGTAGGTAAATCGCCGCGCAATGTAGATAGCAAGGGGAATGAATAGGTTATCTTGGCTTCTTCCTTTTCGCCTTCGCTCTCATCTTTGGCTTGCGGGATTTAGGAATCGCTACCTTCCTTGCATGCCTCTTCGGAGTCATTGGCATATTGCTTGGCGTTTCCCCTTCTAGAAGTTCTAGAGCATGGGATTCCTCTACTGGCTGTGAATCCTCTGCGCCGCCCAAAGTAGCTATGCTCTTTATGCTGCTCTGCTCCACAAAAGAGGTTATCTCTTGCGTCCTCTTCAGCATTTCAAGTTTCTTCTGCAGTTTTGATTTCTTGCTTTCTCCCATCCGCATGCCCAGAGAGGATATATTGCATACAAAACCATTAAAAATAGTGCCGTTTTTTGCTTTTCTAAGCGTAAAAGTCATGATGCCTTAACAAAAAGCTTGCAGAATATTGTGTGTGGCAGTCCGCTGATAGTGTCTGTATAGTTGACAGCCATATCTCCCTCAAATGCCGTGCCGGGACTGCTGCTTATAGACGTGCCATTGGCATACTTGCAAGGCACAGAGAAAGTATAATTGCCGCCTGTGGATATGACTATCTCATTGGCAGCTGGTGAAAATGCTTCCATATTGCTCACGGAGATGTTCTGCGCACAGCCTATAGCTGTAACGTTTATAGTCGATTGGGTAACCTGCAGAATGTTTACGAGCAGTGTGCCATTCGATAATAGTTGCAAACCAGTAGTGCTGAATCCCGCAGGAAGCAGGCACTCGTTAGATACGAACTTATTCGGGCTGAATATCCACAGTGCAAAGAGGGATGCAAGGATTATAGTAGCCACAAGGAAAAACCATCCATACGTGATTAGGTACTCCATTGCTGATTGGGACTTGAACCTCTGATGAAATTCTCTCTGAGAGTTTCCTTTGCGAAAAGCTTCCATGTGCCTCACAGTAGGTTATCAAAAAAAGCATAAAAATGTTGCTTCATTGCCATAACACAGGCCATAAAATCAAAGAATTACAGAAAGCTATATATCCCTTCACCGCGCCAAATACCAATATCATTCATGCCAGGGTGGCGGAATCCGGTATCGCGTGCGCCTGGAAACAAGTCCTGCAAGCGCATGGCCTCACGGCCTTTAGGGTTCAAATCCCTACCCTGGCGAATAAATCAAAGATTGGAAGCCTGAAATTTGCGCTGAATAGCAAGGTATTTTAAGCTTTGGCAATAAAAAGAATAACTATATCTGGCGAGACGCATCTGTCATGCTCTAATCGCGTATTGAGCGCCGCCGGTTCAAATT
>JAJZEU010000008.1 GCA_021805625.1 Microcaldota archaeon | reverse complement strand
AGAAAGACTTGCTACACTGGAAACCAATCTAAGATACAAAAGAGTTAAAAAAGCATTTGTCGTACTATCCTCTAAGAGCAACGAAAAAATCAAAGCGGCAGTACTTGAATTTGCAAAGAAACACGCTAGCACCGTCGAAGTCATAAACCAAGGCAAGCCTACTGCTATTCTTGGAGTAGACGCCAACGGGAAGGTGTACGAGCCTAAGGGATTAATCGAGGGAGTCGCGCCAGAGGGCAGCACCGCCAAAGTTCTTTCTAGCCTATACAGCGATATTTTAAACGGTCCTCCTTTAAGGTCGATGACACCACTCCTCCAGGCATATCGTTCCGACGAGTCTAACAAAACTTCCTAGACCCGAGCCACCCCGTCAGGGGCGGGAGGGAGGCTAGTTGAACCTGCCCGAATTGTGTGGATTGGGAAGGCGCCTTAGAATCGAAGCCCATGTAGTAGCAATGAAGAGACTGCTCGAAGCCGCAGTTGGTTTTGATGCTGATGGCATTGATAATCTTGCGCGTTATATAGCACAGCTAAAGAGTATGGGTTAAGAACGTCACAGGGGGGCATGATACGTGCAGGAGAGGAGTGGTGGCAGGTTGGCAGCTATTGGATGGTGAATAGTAGTTTGATTGATACTAAAAAGTAATGCAGATTTAAATAAACACATAGCGATAAATGAATAACCGGAACATTATTCTGACTCTGCGACTCTTGCTGCTGGGTCGGAGGAATTAACATAGCAGTGAAAACCTTAGCAATGGGTAAGTATTATGAAAAACAAAGAACTGGATGGCATCTTGGCATTTATGCTTGAGGCGGATAAGCTCAAAGAAGTCGATAGAACAGGTTGGACTATAGTCAAGGTGGACAAGCACGAGAATGTCGGTGACCATTCGTATAGTACGGCATTGCTTTCCTATTTAGTGGCTGATTTGTTGGGTTTAGACGCGGAAAGATGCACAATGCTGGGCCTGGTGCATGACATAAACGAAGTACTTACTACGGACATCGCCACGAGGTACGACAAAAGAATGCAGACCCTATCTCCGGATCTAAAAAGAAAAACGGAAAGATCAAACGAGCTTAAACTGATACGTGCGCTTGGTAACTCCGGGAAGTCGCAAATGCGCAGTTTGCTGGACGAGTATTACGAGCAGCAGACTAAAGAAGCCAAACTCGTTAAACAGCTGGATAAACTCGATTATATAATACAGATATCGCATTATAGTCCCAAAATAAAAGATAAAGAGAAGGTCGAAGAATTTTTTAAGAATGCAGACAGAGTAATAAACATACCTGAAGTAAGGTATATTTATGATAAAATAAAGACCAAAATATTTAAGGAACGCGGCATCAAGTCAGAATAAACCCAAGGCAAGGTTAGAATTTCTATGGAAGTGTTGGAGTATGAAATTAGAATCATTTGAAGTGTTAATAGAAATGCCAAAAGGCGAAAGCAGGAGGATACACCTAGATTATTCTAGAACTTACTATGCTGATTTGGGACCTATTAAAAATGTAATTCCGGTTAATGAGGGCAAAATGCCGGTTGCCTATGGATTTGTAATCGGGACATTAATAAAAGATGAGGAAGAAGAATCCGAACTGGATGCCATTGTGTATTCAGAAAAAGATTATAAAATTGGTGATAGAGCAAGTGCGTACCCTATTGCTGCTATACACATAAAAAATGGGGATCATAAGATAGTTTTCGTGGATAGCGGCACAAAAGAAAAATCATGGGATGATATACCAAGTGATGAAAAAGACACCATCTTGAAATATTTTGGCTATAAATCGCCAGTCAAAAGCGTTGGCGATAAAGACGATGCGCTTAATTTGATAAAGAAGAATCTTACCAATAGGGCATTGTCCATACCGAAAAAAACCATAATCCGTGCCCAAAAGATAAAATAGAGGGCATACCTTCTGCGCTAACGCGCCTTAAGTAAAGTATTTTAGAATTTCTATGAAAGTGTTAGACGAGTGAATGAAACTGCTTTTGACTTCTCAGGGAATAACTAACAGAGCTCTATCTACCGCGCTCAAAAAATTAGTCAGAGGCAAAATAAGGACAGCATTCATACCTACCGCCGCGAATGAGGCAGCAGGGGACAAGCGCTGGCTTGTAGAACATTATAACGACTTCATAAAACTAGGCACGCTTGACATCGTGGACATATCCGCCATTGATAAGAGGGAGTGGCTGCCAAGGCTGAAAAAGGCCAATGTCATATGCATGGGTGGAGGCAATACGGCATACCTCATTGCCAAGGTAAGGGAATCCGGCCTTGATAAGGAGCTCCCAAGCTTACTAAAAACAAGGATTTATGTTGGAATAAGCGCAGGAAGCATCATAACTGGCGGAAGCATAGCATCCAGCGGGGCCTACATTTTTAGCGCCGATCCGAACAGTGCTCCATCCGGGCTTAGCTATGTGGACTTCTATGTAAGATCGCACTATAAGGAAAAGGAGCATCCTGAGTTCAATGACAGAAAGTTAGCTGCAGCTGCAAAGAGGCTCAATGGAGATATGTATGCGCTGGACGACAATTCCGGGCTACTATATATCAATGGAAAGGTCAAGGTAATCTCTGAAGGAAAATGGAGGCTATTCCGCTTCAAAAACAAATTTATGGAATTTAGAAAACCTGTGCCATGAAAATTGAGATTCCATCATAACGGAACGAAAAGGCAATACCTACTTTCCATCCGTTCCGAATTTATGGAAAACAGGCCCTGTTGGTTAAGCAAGCGGTATTGAGCGCCAAAAAGATCCAAAGGAAGGGCCTTTTCCTCGAGAAGGGATTTTTATGGCAAAAACATGGAAAACGACAAATGCATTCCATGATTATAGAATTATTTTGCGAAGCTCTTGTACAACCGAGATTCTTAACTTCGAGGACAAAACTTGCGCACATTTGCGTTTTTACGCATGATCTAAATATTAATGAATGAATAGTCGTGTGCTGTAAGCTGCCCGCCTAGGTCAAATACGAGAAAGAACAGGTCTTTCTCAAAAATTCTTAGAAAAACTAAGAATCTTTAGTTTGGTGCAACGCTTCTCTGATGAGCTTCAGGTACTTCGAGTGATCGCTTTCGGCAATGCCTTCTGCAAAGTGCCTGACAGTTTGAACAAGACTGTTTATCTCCCTCGTTCTATCGTTTGGATATACGGGCGCTGGCAAGTTTGCAGTGCCACCGATGCCTTCCAGGAAGGATATTGTAAGATGGATAATCTCGTTTGACCTCATGGCTGGCTGAATGTTGAATCTCGCATCTTCACGATCGTTCAGCTCTGCGAGCAATTCCATAATTGCCGTGGCCTGTCTCTTCGTGCACGTCAAACCTAGTGCCATATTGCTATCGACGGTTGCTGATATCCCAACAGACCTCAAAGTTTTAGCCAGGTTGTCCAGTTCAACCCACAGGCTGTTTAGTTCAGTCCACAGCTTCGCACTGTCGGAGTTCTCAAGCTTTGCAAAATATTTGCCCGGATTCTTTACCATATCTGCAACCTCAGACATGACACACTTCTTGAAAATTGCCTCTACAGTCTTCCTATCGCTGCGGCTCGAATATTCAAGCTCATTGTAGTCCTGGCGGTATTGGCGGTATGTGACAGCGGGATTTTTCCCTATCTCGTCATGAAAGAGTTTCGCCACATTAGCCAATACGGCTCCAAAAAGAAGTTCTATCTGCCGTGCGTCAAGGCCGTCGAGCCCCACAGCAGCTACTTCCTGACCATTAAGCGATGAAGTGTAACAGCGTGGTTGTCCAACAACTATCTTTGATTCGCTTGCAGCTATTTTCTCTGTCATTCAATCACAAATATCCGTTGTTTTTTCTCTTTATAAATATTGTTTATAATTTTGTCTGCTCAAAACCAGTTAGAAATACTAAAACAATAGTAATATTACCCATTTTATGGCAGGAAGATCATGAACTTCGAGCAGAAGACGAATTGCACGATTCTGCTGCCTTCTGATGCGATGCGGCGGATATTCGCTAGAAAGGCGCGCTGCGAACTTACTGACTTCCTCCACCGATTCACAGATATTTTTCAATGTCGGCCCACTCTAAACCCGTTTCCCTAAATATGCTCCTTATTGTTGGGGGCCTGAGTTCCTTGGGGTGTTGGATTACTGTGTAATGCCCCTTTCTATCAAAAAGTATAATGTAATCCCCTTTGCCTTGTCTCCTTATGGCCTTTTTGCCTGCCGCAGGTCCTTGAAATTGCGCAGAGCAGATGCAATTAAGAACACTGTGATTGCACCGAAGGCCAGTCCTACCCGGTCGTTATTGGTTGCAGCCGCAAGCAGTTTGTGGTACAATGCGTATTGGGCTACGCCAACAATCTTTCCTTCAGGAAGCATCTTGGCGGCATCTGCAGTCATCACGTTTGCGGCTGCATAATGGACATATGAGAAGAAAGCGCTGACTCCGGCACCTACAGATGATAATGTGCCCC
>JAJZEU010000038.1 GCA_021805625.1 Microcaldota archaeon | reverse complement strand
GACTACCTGCTTGACATGTCTGCGCAGTTCAGCAAGTTCTACGAGACAATGCCGATACTGAATGGCGGCAAAGACACAAACCTAAGAATAGCAATAACGTATGCCGCAAGGCAGGTAGTAGGAAACATGCTAAAGCTCATCGGTATAACCCCGGTAGAGCAGATGTAGAGTCACGTTTGTTATGTTTGTTATTTATTGTTATATATATTATAGGAAAGAAGAATTGCGAGGGCCTGTAGCTCAGCTTGGATAGAGCAGCACCGTCCTAAGGTGATGGTCGCGGGTTCAAATCCCGTCAGGCCCGCTGAAAACACGGGGTTATATATAAGAGCCTCAAATGTCCCCCGTTTTTGTCGTCGAAGCAAAATTCTGTCGTCGGTAAATTTCATGTTTCTTAGTAGTAGTTCTAACATAGTTTTTAGCATCTCTACTTTAGATAAGCATAATTTGATATACAAATATCAAAACATTTAAATAACTTGATATTCAAATATCAAGTATGGAAATAGAACAACTAGCAGCACAGAACCCATGGTGGTCTGACAGGGACATGATAAAAAGGGATGACAAAGTAAAAAAGGTTCTTGAAACCGGCGAGAAAATACAATTTAACTTAGGCAGCGAAAACCAAGTGTTGATAGGCCCAAGGCAGTTGGGCAAGACAACAGCCTTGAAGTATGATATTTATAAGAAGATAAATACGGAGAATATAGATCCATCTGCAATAATGTATTACTCTTTTGACACTGTTAGGGATTTTGAAGTTATAAACGACGTATTAAACACATTTGTCGCAGACGAGAATAAGAAATACGTATACCTTGATGAAGTAAGTTTTGTTGATGGGTGGCAGCGGGCGGTAAAGCAATTTCTTGATATGGGGAAAGCCAAGAATGTTACTTTATACGTCACGGGTTCATCTTCGATAAACTTAAGAAAGGAGCTTATGCCGGGTAGAAAAATAAGATTCCTTGAATTCCTTCCGTTGTCCTTCAGAGACTTCTTACTTAGCTTCGGGTCAAAGGCGCTCAAGCGCTTCATAAAGAGTAATCGCACCGAGGACTTCAAAACCGCTTTGAAAATTGCGGCTAGATCATTAACCTACTCTGACGAGATAAACAAATGGTTTGACGTATACATCAAAACTGGAGGGTACCCGGATGCAATCTTCGACTACCTCGGAAAGGGTAGGATAAGCGACGATGTGTACGATGTTCACTGGAATGCATTTATCTCGGATGTCAGCAAGGATAATAAAAGTGTGGAGATAGCAACGGCCATAATTTATGGAATGGTCGGAAGCTATTCTTCCAAGATAAACTTATCAAGCATCGCAAGGATGCAGGGCATAAAATCCCATGTCACCGTGAGAGAGTATCTTGAAGCATTCGACGACTTGTTTGTATCTAAAAGCGTTTTCCCGGTAGCCGGTAAAAAATACGTGTTCAGGAAGGAGAGAAAGGTGTATTTTAATGATCCATTCTTGTATAACTTATTTTCAAAAAAGACAAATTTACCGGACAAATCCCGTGAATCCAAAATTGTTGAGGGCGTTTTGTTTAACCATCTATACAGATTTGTTAACAAGGATAAGACAATCGCGGAGCCAAAAACTTCGGTTGGCTTTTATTCCGGCAAACGTGAAGTGGATTTCGTAATAGGTGATTTCGGTTTTGAAGTAAAGTGGCAAAATGAAGTTAGCAAAACCGACTTTCCTAGTATAGAACTGAAGGATAAGGTGCTCCTCAGCAAAAAAACATTAAAGACCGAAAATACAAATGGTGTCGTCATTTTACCATTGGCGTTATTTCTTTCTGCGTTGTAAATCAAATTGACAAGCACATCAAACGAAATTTGGACCTTCCTTTATCCTCAGAAAGTGTGCTGGGATTATATATATGCCCCACACCATTTTATCGGGGTTCTATATAGAAGCCACATTTTGCACCCGCTCTAACATAGTTTTTAGCATAAGATAAGTGCTACGGTGCGGTGTAGCCGGATGTCCATGCGCTTGTAAAGATTACGTTAGTGGAAGTGCCGTCGTTGCCATTGCCTGAATAGTCGTTCGCGTTGCCGTTGAGAGGCCACCAGCCGACGAGGTTCTGCAGGTTGATTGGCGCGCCGCCGATGCCCTCATCGTAGAGTGCAGTTATCTCGGGCGGGGAAAGGGAGGTGTTGTAGATTTGTTCATTAGAAATATACCCAGCAAATGGCCAACTACAACTTGGACTATCTGCTATATCCCCAGTTGAGAGTGGAATAGAACTGCCGAGAGTTCCTGTTGAAGAACTAGATCCTGCCCCATAGGATATTGACTGCAGCACTCCATTAATATACATCGCCTGCCCGCCCCCACTAAGGTAGGTAGTGACTATATCGTACCATTTGCCTGTTGTGATTGCGCCTGTAGGAGTATATGCAACACTAAACCAACCACCACCATTTCCATAATCTGCCTCTACTTGTCCATTTGTATGTATATAAATCTGTATTACTACTGGTGTACCGCAATCGTCAGACAAAAGTATTCTCTCATTTAGATTTAAAGAGTTTAAATATAAATAGAACCATGCACTGAATGACGCACCACTAGCGCCGTTGAGCTGTGATAACACCGGTATTGATACATAGCTTGATCCAGAAGATTGACCGTTGAAGCTCCCGACATACTCCGGCAGCTCGCCGTTGCAGACTCCTTCAGTATTGATGAATTGCGTGCTTCCCGGCCCGTTCGGCCTGAAGACCTGGCATGCGCCTGGCTGCGCCTTCGGCGCAAAGTTCGTGCTGTTGAAGACTCCAAGCTGGAAGAGCGCTGCGAGCACTATTGCTATTATCAGTATGGACCAGCCGTAAGTCATTAGGTATTCCATCGCTGACTGGGATTTTGACGATGGATTAAGGATTAGTTTCTGATCAAACTCTTTCCTAAAGAATTTGTATCTCTCTCTCTCTCTCTGGTCTGCGCGACGTAATGGCGTTCGTCCCAGCGTTAACCTTTTTCTGCCGCATCAAAGAGAGTATATCAGGCAGTCTTTATAATCATTGCCCCTCCCTCGCGAAGACGGAGGTAAACGGATTGGATATCGGCGGAGTAATCGATGCAGATTGCTTCTGATATAGCATGGTCTGAGCCCGAGTCTAGAGGAAATGCTACTTGTATTTTATGATGTCATCTTTTGTCAGTTCCGCTTGATTGAGTATTGAGTGCGAGGTACCTTCTTTGAGTTCTTTATCGTGAAGTGGAATTACAACCATGTGGCCCTTTCCATCCAAAAGTATCCTGTGACTCCCTTTTTGATGGTCAAGATGGAAATTATAGTGCTTGATAAGGACTTTCTCCAATGCCAGGGGCTTTATCACAAGCCTAGGCATACGCTTTCACTCTGAGATCAAGCTTTTCAAAAGTGGATGCGGATATATATTTTTTATATGTGGCTGGTTTCTCTTTTATTGCATCCAGTACGTCTTCTACGCCTTCCTTTAATCTCTCTTCAAGGGTGTATAAGGTCTTTGCCTGCTCCACTATGTGGAGCTCTTTTATTTCCCCGATATACCATTTTTCACTAATTGATACATCAGCTTTAAAGCCGTAGATTTCAAGCTTCATGTTACCGATACGTTTATGCAGTGTAATTTTAAATAATGATGTATTCTGACATCCTCCCGCGAATGAATTCGTGGGGTTCCTCACGGTTTAAATAACCCGGCGCTGAAAACACGACATCATTAAATACTTAATCAATGTAAAAATACTTGACCAACGTAAAATTTTGGGTGCTTTGTTTGTATTCGAAAAAGAAGAAGAAAGGAGATGAAACTCCTGAGATTATAATAAGGCCTGTGGGAGGAATGGGGGGGCTTGATACGATACATTTGTCGCTGCTTGCGCTTGTGCTCATACTCATAGGTATTGTCGTCGTCCTGTCGTTCTCCAGGCCGATAGTGATAACAAGGAATGTGACAAATTCCACGCCAAGCCTCAACTGCACTTATGCTTATTCCGGCAAGTGCGTATATCCAAACCACAGTGCCTCGCAGGTAAAGGTGCAGGTGGAGAAGATACTCGCAAGCTACATCAACATGAACAACTCCCTCTCGCTAGAGCTGCCGTTCTATGCAGATGTGGGCAATGCAAGCATATCTTTCCTGCCAAGCAGCCTGGAATGGTATGTCGCAGTACCTATGATAAATCCTGTCGGCGGTACGCCATATAGTACGTCTTTTCTGTTATACGACAGCAACCTCTCGATGGTGGCGCCATTCATACAGTCCGTGGCACCTTCAAAGATACTGGGCGACGAGGTAGTTGCACAGGGAGTCGTAAAGAAGAACGGAGCGGTGGCGTGCACTACGCAATCGCCTACGCAGCTCTTTTGGTTCATAGACCCTTATGCGCCGGGATCTGTGCAAAGCCTTTCTACACTAATCTCGCTTGAGAACAAGTATGGAAACAGCATCAACGCTTCGGTAAAGATAGTGTACGGCTCATATTCCC
>JAJZEU010000018.1 GCA_021805625.1 Microcaldota archaeon | reverse complement strand
AGCACTTCTGGCCATCTCATTTATAGCAATGGCTTATGAGAGCCACAGTGCAACGTATATCCTGCTAAAAGGTTCGGGGGAGTTCCTGCGTAGCATGGCAAGCTCATACCAATCATTACTCAGTACCTGCCAGAACTGCCTGCATTGGAGTTGATCGCATGAAAGCCATGGCAACATATGTGGACATGCTGATTGCAATGCCGATGGCAGTTATCTGCATGGCAGTCTTTATTTATTCTATGCAGTCTTTCCAAAATGATGCATATGCAACATCAAACCACAGTTCTGAGATATATGGCTTATACTCATTAAGCCAAGAAATCGCTTCGACAATAGGCTACTCCCATCTCAACTACAGCTCTTCAGCTGAATTGGCAAGCGCACTTGCCGTGTCGGGCCGCAGTGTATCTTTTCATCCAGGCATGAAAGGCAAATGCAGTGGTAACGAGATCTGTCGTTTCATAGAGATAAGTAACAAAACATACACGATGGTGATTTCAGATGAAAATCCAAACTAGCATTGAATTTCTTTTGATTCTGAGCGCTATATCGATCCTTAGTCTTGGTTTGGTGAGCGCATACAAGAGCAACATGTCAAGCGATCAATATGCTCTTAACTCGGTTATGCAGAACAGCAATACTATCAGCACATTCAACAGCAGCAGTTCCGGAATAGTTCAGGATCCCGGTATTTTTGTAAACGTTCCAATCAACTCCACAATAGGCATGCTGAATACGATGCAGGTTGTCCTATACGGTTGCATAAATGGGACAGGATCGGTAAGGCTAAGCTCCGGTAGTGTGGCCTTTTCCCAAAACGACATAGAAAAAATCCCGTTAGAGAATCTTGCCGTATCATCCGTCGTATTCGATCCCACTTCCGCAGGCCCAAACCAGATTAATGTAAGCTACAGCATCACGTGCACCAATGCCGAAAAATCTGGAAACAATACGTTCACTACCTATTCTACAGTCCCGCATGGCAGCTCGTTTGGAACGGGAAACAGCAGCGCATCTCTCTCAGCATACATAAGTGACAGGAACGAGTCCGTATCTTATCCGATATCCTTGCAAGGCAACGCAGAAAATATCGGCCAGTCAAGCCATTGCACCAGCACAGGCTTCTGGGGTAATCCATACCCAGTTTGGATTGAATGCGGCAGTTCAAATGCATGGGACTACCGTATAGAGTCAGACGTATGCTATTGGGACTCGTATTCGCTCACAAAAACGTATTGTATCCTTCCACAAAATAGCAACCGAGATCTCTATGGAGTAAACACCTCGAATTATTCATATCACTATTCATTTGCGCTCTCTATAGCTTCAAAATATGGGGAATTGGCTTCAAATGTAGCTAACTCCGCAAACTCGGAACTTATTGATGGGGGCTATCAGGTCGGCAGCGTTAACATTGAAAACGTTAGTGGCGTTGCAGATTACCAGATGCCAGAGTTCATCGGGAATTCAAGCGACAAGGTAATTGCAAATACAGAACTCTATCAGCAATACGTACAAGCAAGAAACAATATGTACAGCATGCTAGGATATTACAACAATACAGAAGTAGATCCTTCCACCGCTTCCTCTATACAGCAGGCGATAGCATCATATGAAACTGCGGCGTCAGATCTCGTCGCATCTTCTGGGCAAGGGCTGCAAGCATGCTCAATTGTGGCAGGTAACTATATCTGTAGGCCTTCCTACCTATTTTCGTACGTGATCAACGCGAAAACGAATCTGAGCTTGCAGAACCAAACCCTTTACTATGAAGGGTCCGTAATAAATGTAACGGGCAGCTAGTCCAATGGTGGTTTAACGAAAGGACAGATTGCAACCATAGAAGCCTTGTTCGCATTATCGATAGTCCTGTGCATAGTTTCGTTCATAGCGAATGCAGAGAACAGCAACGTCATGTACTCATACAAAGAGACAAAAATGCTGCTGGAGTCTGAGGCTGTCTACGATTTTATAAATCAGGTTAGAGAAAATTCCACTCTGAGCACATGTATAAACTCGTCTGGCCAGTGCATCAATCCATATCTTCTAGATTACAAGGTGCTTTATGGCCTCAGTTATGTCGCTCTACAGCCTGGCGATTGGCATGCAGGCAACACGACTGCAATCCAGCTTACAAAGTGCTTCCTTCATTACGGGCAGGTACTTTGCATAACGGTGGGATGATGCCTTTTTATGGGATGCTTATAACAGCTGTGATAGTATCAGCCATGCTGCTGCTACCTCCTACCATAAACCTGATAGAAAATTCACAGTACCTATATTCCTACTTTTCAAGGGGATATGCGCTTAACAGTTTTGAAGCGGATTTAGGCATGCTAAATTCATACCATAACTGTACAGGCTCGTCTAACCTCTCTGGCATTGATAGTTTTGTTGTGCTGCACGAAAATCAAAGTTGCATTATTTCTTCTGCGGGGCTATACTGGATAACTCCGCAAAAGTCTTGATAACTAATAATAACTCTTCTAGAGATATAGTAGGGCGTGGCCTTGGTAGTGTAATGGCTGCACGGACGGCTGTGGACCTTCAAGACCGGGTCCGATTCCCGGCCAAGGCCTTTTAATTTGCAGGCTAAGTATCTTTACTGTATTATGCTATATACGGCAGTCACGCGACGTATATGGCAAAAAATCTCACAAGCTTCTTCCAGCCTATCCTGATCTGGTTAGAATTCTTCTTTACATCCTTGACCATAGATTTGTATTTGGCTTTCTCCTCCGCGCTAAGTTTCCCTTCCTTTACAATTTCCGTTCTCTTCCCGTCAACAATCTGCACTTCTGTCTTGCTTATTATCTCTTTCTTTATCATCGCGTACCATTCATCAAGCGTATTGCCATGTATCTTTATCATTCTGAGGAAGTCATTCATCTTTATGGCCCTCCTCCTGCCAGTCCTATCTTCCTCAGCAGCAGGTATGAGTGCCGCCTTATCACAGATCTCTGCTATGTCTGCTTGGGAAAAACCGGCGGAAGCCCGTGCGAGCCTCCCGAAATTCATGAATCTAGAAAGAGGCATCTTCCTTGTGTTGTAAACAAATGCCTGCTTTCTGGTCTTATTGTCTGGAGGAGGTATATATATCGCTTCTCCGAATCTTCCGCTCCTCTTCAGCGCCGGATCCATGTCCCACGGCTGGTTCGTAGCGCCTATGATGAATAGGCCCTCCGGATTCTTCTCAACGCCATCCATTTCCTGTAGGAACTGGTTGACAGCCATCCTCATATAGCTCATCTGCTCCCCAGCACCCTCTCTCTTCACCCCAAGCGCATCAACTTCATCGAAGAAGAGTATGCACGGAGGGTTCTTCCTTGCCTGCTCAAAGATGGCATGCATGTTCTTTTCCGTGTTTCCAGCATACATGTCTACTATCTCATTTATCCTAGCTATTATGACGTTAGAGTTCGTCTCCCCGGCTGTCGCATTTACAAAGTAGGTCTTTCCACAACCCGGCGGACCGTAGAACAGGACTCCAAGCCCGAGCTTCTTGCCATAAGCTCTAAGTAGCTCAGGCCTTTTTATGGCCAGAATTATGTTCTCGGAAATGAGCTTCTTCTGCTCTTTCATTCCAACAACGTCCTTGAATGTCATGTTCGTCTTGTGCCATTTGGTCTGCTTTATTTGGCCTTCCTCTATGATCGTCTGCTGTACCTCCGCTTCTGCTTTCTTTGCACCTTTTGTTTGCACCGGCGTTATGCCCGGTTTCTCCATCTTGGACTTGAGCTGATCAAGCCTCGCCCCTGCCTGCTCATAATTCGGGTTTTTCTTCAATGCCTTCTCATACCATTCCTTTGCACCATCATAATCGTGCTGGTATTCGGCTATTATCCCCATGACATAAGGCGCATCGAAACTATCGGGCTCATTCCTCATTACTAATTCGACATCCCTCTCTGCTTCTGCATACTTGTTTATTATGGCATAGGAAAGGGCCCTGTTGAAATAGGCGCTGGAATAGTTCGGATCTACATTTATGGCCTGCGTGTAGATGTCTATGGCTTCCTCAAACTTATTCTCTTCGAAAAGGCCACCCGCCTTAGCATAAAGCTCCTTTGCAAGCGGATTTTTCGTGTCTTTTTTGCTCTGATCATCAGCCATCTGCATCACTGCCGATTAGTAATTCTCAACACTACTTTTTAATGTTATCTAAGAAAATGTTCAGGGCACTATCAACGGCTTTTATGTGCCTGTTCTCTCTTGGAACGTTGGTAAATGTGCAGGAGGCAAAATTCTTCGCCAATGCAAGTACTTTTGCCTTCATACTATAAAGGCGTGCATCCTTTGCCCTGTAAATGCCGTTTATCTGGTTTACCACAAGCATGCTGTCGGAAAACAGCACAATCTGGTCCCTCCTGCCATATCTCCTCTTTGCAGTTTCGAGGGCGCGCAGTATTGCATTGTACTCTGCAAAATTGTTCGTTTTTATGCCATTGTAGAAAACCCTCCCAAGCAGTTTTCTCCCCTTTTCGTCAAGTACCATGTAGCCAGATGCGCTCTTTCCGGGATTCCCTCGTGCAGCACCATC
>JAJZEU010000075.1 GCA_021805625.1 Microcaldota archaeon | reverse complement strand
ATGATTATACACAACATGTTCATCGTAATGATAAGGCGAAAAGTAACCCATAGCGTTGACGTCACTGGAGACGGAACCGGCTACAGCCTGACCATCACGAAACACTACAGGACCGTGAGAGAGAAGGAAGGTGATGCTGTGAAATCCAATGTGGACGCAAAAGAACATGGTACAGATGCACCAGTCACGAGAACCGAGGCGAGCAAGAAAAAACTATTCACATACGCATTCGCTATGATGGATTTGGAAACTCACATGTATGTCGGATACGGCGCAAGTATCAGATCAGAGAAGGCTGCGTTCAATAAAGCCGTATCGATGATGCAAGAGGCAGGGGTGATAACAGGAAGTGCCAGACTTGACAAATATTATGGGAGCCAATCTACTGTGTATGTGTTTGATAAGGATACCGCCATATACATAATACCTAGAGATAATACGACGATAAATGGGCCCTATGCATGGAAAGATATAATACGGAATCTGATGCTGGATCCCTTCTCTTTCCTGAAGGAGTATTACAGGAGGGAAAATTCCGAGAGTGGGTTCTCTGCCGACAAAAGATGCGATGGGTGGAAAGTGTGGCAGAAGCTAGATGACAGGATTGACACCGCAGTGATGTGTAAGGGCGTATGGCACAATCTCCTGTGGTATGGAAAGAATTGACTTATGTCCCAAAGCCGAATTTCGCGAAAGATTTATAAAGTAGAAGAGAGCATCTATGATATGTAGTAAGGCGTGAAAGCGCTAATTCTACAGAGGAAAATATATATGGACAGAAACGGAGATAGAATGGGGCGAGATAGAGGTAGGCCTGGAATGAAGCCGAACTACTTCTTGCCAAAACCTGTAAAGGTTGGAGACGAAGTGGAAGTGACTGTAGAGGCAGTAGCATCGAAAGGAGATGGAATAGCTAAGAAGGACGGCTTTGTAATCTTCGTGAAGGACGCGAAGCAGGGAGAGAAGTTGAACGTCAGGATCGTTGAGGTAAGAGCTAGGTACGCCCTCGGAGAGAGGACTGGCTCAGGGTCTGCACCTTCTGAACCTTCAGAGTCAGCAGACAACGCCCCACAAGAAGAAAGCGAAGAGCAGTAGTCGCTGCGTGCAAACTGGCAAACGGCTTAAGTTTATTTCTTTTGTTTTTGAACTCTTTCTTTTTTTTCAGATCTTTGCTAGCCGTGCTGCTTTCTTCTGAGTATGATATCCTTCACAATCTTCGTCGGCTTGTCCATGTTGCCGTATGTGCCAAGTAGGGAATCTATTCCTAAGTCTTTCATTATGAGGAGCATGATGCCGAAACCTTTTGAGGAGTAGATTCTCCGCGATGCTTCGTGGAGCCTGATTTCCTTTGAGAACTCGCTTTTCCACTTCTTCTCGTAAGAAGTCAGAGGCAGTCCATTCCTTATGTGGGCTGCAACGGCCTTTGCTGCTGTAATCGCTGCGTTTCCCCCGAATATTATGCCTCCGCCAGTCGAGGGCTTTGTCTGTCCTGCTGCGTCGCCTATCAACAGCACCTCCTCTCTTTCGTTTACCAGGCGCTTTCTAAGCGATATCGGTATGATGCTTGCTGAGCCGCTTATCTGCTTCGAATGCAGTGCTATCCCTCTGGCCCTTCGCTTTTGCAGGAATTTATCGAATGCAGACTTGCTGTTGCCGTATCTGGAATCGACGCCGACTGCGATTTCAGTAACATTGCTGGACTCTGGGGAGATCCAGGCAAAGAAGCCAGGGGTTGTCTTCTTATCAAAATAGAGCTCTGCAAGTCTTGTGTCTTCAAGGCTGTAGCCATATTCTGCCCTGTATGTAAGGATGTGCCTGTGTATCGGGGGGAAGTGGAAGTGCGATGCAACAAGAGACGGCACGCCGTCCGCGCCGATTATTATGCTGTCGTTATGAATCTTGTCAAGCGTTTCCCCGTCTAGGCGCTTTCCGAGTTCAATGCTTGCCCCGTGCTTCTCTGCTTCTTCCATACATATCTCATTCAGCCTGAGCCTGTCTAGCACGTATGCCTGGGGCTCGTTTGAGAGCACCTTCATCTTCTTCGTACCGACATATATCATTGCGCCGTAAAGCGTGTTAGTTATCGCGGGCTTGTAGCCTATTCCAAGCCCTTCAAGACCCGATATTGAGAAGATTCCTGATGCCCTTACAGGGTAGCCCGGCTTCGGCTTCTGATCGTATACCTTTACATCTATGCCTCGCCTTGCCAGCTCCCTTGCTGCAATAAGGCCGCTTACTCCTGCACCTATTACTGCGACGCTGCTTCTCAAGTTACCACATTGCACTGGCATACATTTCATTGCGCTGATATACATTTATAGTGCGAACGGTAATTAATATTTTATGCAGGCTGGCGAAATAGAGATTAACGGCGAAACATATCGCACGGTCATGCTGCGCTCCAGGACAAGGAATGCATATGCAAGGGTAGAAGGCGGCAGCATAGTAGTGAAGATCCCTGAAAGGCTCAGGGAGAACGAAGCTATAGAAGTATTCGAAATGTTAAGCAGCAGGTTCGCAAAGAGACTTGAAAAGATTGGATACAGGAAACCAGTGCAAATGTCATTCAAGGATGGAGATAGGATGAATCTGCTCGGCACTGCCTTTGCTGTTAGGGTAGGAAGGCATACTTCCGGCAGATACAGCGCAATGGTCATGCATAACGATGGCATGGCGGAGTTGCGGATATCCGTGCCAGAAAACTCGCGCCCTGATGAGCATATGGCTTCGGAACTTGCAAGGAAAGCGCTCTCAAAGGCCCTTCTTCCCAGGCTGAATGAAAGGGTTGATTCTGTCAACAATAGGTATTTTGGCCTAAGGCTTGCCGGAGTGCGCATATCGAGAGATGGGAGGAGCAGGTGGGGCAGTTGCAACACCAGGACAAAAATCATAAACATAAACTTCAGGCTGCTCTTCGCTCCGGAGGCTATACTTGATTACGTCATAATCCATGAACTTTCCCATCTGAAGGAGCAAAGGCACAACAAAAGGTTCTGGGGTATCGTGGGAACTGCAGACCCTCTAAGCAAGGAGCACGCAAGATGGCTTGAGGCAAATAGCGGACTGCTTGGTCCTTCCTTCGGAAAAGGGATTGCGAAGCCATGACAAGCCTTTAAAAGTATTGCTAATAATATAATACATTCGCGGTCTTTTCATGCTGAGCGCTTATATCGTAGCATTCCTATCAATAATAGTACCTGGTTTCTTCCTGGCTCTTGCTCTGCTCAGGAAGACCAAGCTGCACATGTTCGAGATAGTAGTGATAGGGTTCATCTTCGGCCTCGTGTTCCCCCCGACGCTCACGTGGCTGGAATCGTTTCTTATGCAGTACAGCCATGCTTTCGCTTTCTCGGCCGGGCTCTACAATGCGAATGTAGTGGTGCTGACCATCATAGGCATCGGCTTGTCCTACTGGCAGGGCGCCTTTGGCTTCCTGAAGAAAAGCAACAGGAAGAGGGAAGAAGCGGAGCTGGCAAAAGACTACAAGTCAAGGATAAGGGAGCTCAGGGAGACCATCAAACTATACAACATAGACACGAGCCTGATAAGGAAGCATGAAGAGGAAGAAGTTGCGCTGGCAAAAAAGCAGGAGCAGGAGCTTTCCCTGCTCAAGGCCATGCCTGAAGAGTTGCAGCGCGTAGAAGCCCTGCACAGGGAAGAGGAGAAAAGGCTTATCGAAGCCCACGAGAAGGAAGAACGGATTCTGATTGATTCTGCAAATAAGGAGAAGGGCTGGTCGAACATGAATATTGTGTGGGGGGCGCTGATTGTATTGATGTTGCTTGCATTCATTTCGAGGATGGCTGGCATTGGCACATCGCCGAATTTCTTCGAGTTCGATCCGTATTTCGACATGATGGAGATTGAACAGATATTGGTGCATGGAGGCCAGCTGCTGTTTTCGCATGCCGCGTGGCCGACTGCATTAAACGGCACTGTGGTAAGGATTCAGCCGCTCCTGCCTTATCTAGAAGCATACTGGTACCAGATTGCAGGGGGCGGCAGCACATATGCCTATAGCCTGGGAGGCAACTCGCCAAACATAACCCTTCTGAGCCTTGTCAGCGGAATATATCCCCCTATCACTGCCGCGCTCCTAGTCTTTGTAGTCTTCCTCTTCCTTTACCACGAATACGGAAAGTTCCCTGCACTTGTCGGAGCCGGCCTTGCGACAGCGATGCCTGCACTGATAACCACTTTCATAGCCGGGGAGCAGCTGCTTGAACCGTGGGGCATCTTCGCGATGTTCTTCTTCTACGCCGCTTACCTGCTTGCGGTCAATGAACCTAAGGAGAAGAGGTATGCCATACTTGCAGGAATAGCATATTCATCCACGTTCCTTGGCGCACACTACTTCACAGTGACTGCCGGGGTACTGGCAATTTACATCATGCTGCAGGGTCTTATACATATCATAAGGAAGGAGAAGATGCACAACTTCTATGTCATGAACATAATAATGCTCATCGTCATTTCCCTCTTCTTCGTCCCATATCACGAATATCACGCTACGCTTAGCGGAAGGATACCGAATCTTCTAGGCATACCCA
>JAJZEU010000010.1 GCA_021805625.1 Microcaldota archaeon | reverse complement strand
ACCGTTGAGGGTAAAGAACGGCTGTCCGTTCTGCACCGTAATTGAAGCGACGGTTCCGGTGACGGTCGATGCTCCGCCCGTGGTGCTGGTGGCTCCCGTATTTGCGGTTACCGTTTTTCCCAGCAATGCCGAGGCTTGCTATGGACATGCCCCTCATTATAGTGTCTATGTTGCTCTCTCCTTTCCTTGTGTGCCACCCTAGCCTTGAAAGCAGCGGAATGCTGTATGCTATGACCATTTTTTTTACATTGTCTTCGAATTTCGTTCCGATGGTCATCGTAATCAGCCAATTCAGGTGGCCCAGCACGCTCACGTTTGCTGGATATCCTGCATCCTTCAAATATGCCTTGATGAAAGCCAGGTATTCGCTGAGCTCTCTCTTTCCTGACCTTGCAAGCGCAAAGAAGTCGTTTTCCACTCCCCACGCATCGATATCGCCAAGCTTTCTGCTAGCAATAAGTCTGCCGACCTGTTTTAGCATATCGCCGTTGTACTCTGCCCTGTAAAGTCCCGCCTGACCGTAATTTAGCTTTATCCAGTCTCCATTGGCTTTTATCAAAGAGGTTCTTCGCGACATCAGTATCGTTCCGCTCCCGCTTGCATTGATATAATGCAGCGGAATGGGCCATATCTCATTTGAAGCGTTTTCAAGAAGAGTGAACCTTTGCTGCTTCAGCTCAAACCCTTTTGGTTCCTTCTTTACAGACACAGACGGATATCCGGTTTTGTCTATCCAGGCTTTTGCTACGCTGGAGAATGATGAATTCCTGCTGGCCTTGGCTATGGCGTTCCACAAATCATACTTTGTTGCGTTAGAGTATGCATGCGCTTTTAGATATGCGTTGAGGCCCTTCCTGAATTGCTCCTTTCCTATAAAGTCCTCAAGCATGTGGAGCACGGTTCCTCCCTTCTCGTAGCTTATCCTGTCGAATATCTGGTCTATTTCGCCCGAGCTCTTCACCTCAACGTTGATGGGATGTGTCGACTTCAAGCAATCTGCAGAGAAGGCAGTGCCGATTGTGTCATCGATGTACTGCGCCATGAAGTTCCATTCGGGGAATGCCGCATCAACGGCCTTGGCGCTCATGAACGTAGCGAAGCTTTCGTTAAGCCAAAGGTCGTTCCACCATTTCATTGTAACAAGATCTCCAAACCACTGGTGCGCAAGCTCGTGTGCCACGACATCGGCCACATACTGTTTTGTCGCAACGGACGAATTTTCATCTATAAGCAGGGCTGTTTCCCTGAAGGTCACCGCACCCCAGTTCTCCATCGCGCCTGCAGCAAAATCAGGTATTGCAAGCAGGTCAACTTTTGGCAACGGATACCCTATCCCAAAATACTTCTCGTAGTATTTGATTGCGAGGATTGCATACTTCAGCGGCAGCTTTGCATACTTCTTCATGCCAGGCATTGTGAGCACGCTCACCTTCAGCTTTCCTGCATTTCCTGTAATCCTGTCATACATGCCCACACCCATGTAGAGAAGGTATGTTGACATGCGGGGCGTGGTGAGAAATGAGAGCGCCTTCCTCCTGTTTCCTATGCGCTTTGTGCTCTTTACAGGCATGTTTGAAACTGCTTCCAGTTTGCTGTCTACGATAAGAGTGAGGTCGAATGTTGCCTTCAGCGCTGGTTCATCGAAACATGGAAACGCCCTTCTTGCGTCTGTCGCTTCGAACTGGGTGGTAAGAAGATAGTTCTCGTTCTTGCCCTTGCCGTACTTGCTCCTGTAGAAGCCAGCCATCTTGTCGTTGTTTGTGACTTCGAATGCTATCTCAAGTTCCGCCCTGCCGCTTATGCGATTGCTGAAAGCAAGAGTTGCAATATCGCTTTTTGCGTTTACTGTTGCCTTCACAATCTGCTCATTGCCCTTGCACCTTATCTTCACAGATGTAAAATTTATTTCGACCGCATTGATCAGGATTTTGCGCACAGGCTTTTTCACATCTATAGTGATTGTCTCACTCCCCTTGTAGCTGAAGCTTTTCATGTTGGTGTCTATGGTTATTCGGTAGTTCAGGGGTATTATGTCTCCACTAATTGCATTTTGAGCCATACAACCATCCGATGGATATTCGCGTTCAAGCTATAAAAAATGCATAGGAACAGAGGTACTAGCGGTATTATTGGAAATCTTCAAGCCTCCTGATACCACGAAACGCGTCTCCCTTCGCGTCTCGTCTCTTACGCACCTCTACCTCACGCTTTTCGACGCCCACAATCCTTACTTCCGCTTCATCCATGTCAGCGTGAAGGGTAAACGGATATTCTGTATCCCTGTTTTTGACATGCAGCTTTATGTTCACTATGACGACGTTGCGGTAGCCCTCATCTGCACTGGGCCTTGATCTGCCGATTGGCAGATTTTTCAGGATCTCTGCCATCGAGTATGACGCTGTGTCTGCACCGTTCAGGAATATCGTTATCCTTCCTAACCTTTCGCAACTATAGTGCTTGTGTATGGATTCAAAATCTAGCTCCCTGTAGAACGTATCAGAATAGAACATTATCGTGTTGTCACTGATCTTCTTATATCCGACAAGCTCTATATTCCTGAAATCGAACAAACTATCCTGGTTATAGCGCCTGATGAGCAGGGATGGCACATCTTCTATAGAGTGGCCGCTCGTCGAATGCTTCTCCATCAATAGATTAACATTTCCTGTGTTTATAAGCATTGTCATACTATTTGTTCTGGCTCCTTCGGAGGTTTTGGCAGATCTGCGCAAATGCCGCTTTCACTGCCCTGCCAAGAAAGATAAAGGGCTGTGCATAGGTTATGATGGCTTCCGCGCACTTCTTCTCACATGCAGCTTGCGCCTAAGCTTCATAGGCTGCATGAACACGTAAAGGAATGCAGCTGCGGCTATGGTGAATGCGACCATCACATAGAATGATATTCCTCTTTATGTACCGATTTCTTCGTATGCCTGGCGCGCAGAAGCTTCAGCCTGCAGAGCATACGAAACTGCTGCGGATGGGGATGTCTTGTATGTGGATTTGGCCTTCGATAGATAGGCGTAGGCGCTCTTGAGGTCTGGTGTAAAGATTAGATAGCTGCTTATGTTCAGCGTGCTTATGTACTTTGAAACATTGGCTATCGTGGCGTTCGCCTCTGCTACTGTGTAGTTTGGAGCGCCTATGGAAGGCTGCTGTGCGCTGGTTACGCCGTATGATAGCAACGAAAAAAGCACAAGAGCAAGGTATGCAACAGATTCCATGATGTGCTTTTGCCATGAAAAGATATTAAGCATATGGCTTTGCAACCTACAACTAGCATCAGGACATATCGGGCAGGATGCATTTTGCCCATTTCCTGCTGGGCCAGCATGCTTCCAGCTGCATGTTCATTCAAAACTCAAAAAGAAAAGGAAAAAAGGAACAGCTCAGAGGTTCACGTCTATGTTGAGCTCCTTCTTGAGTTCCCTGTAGCGGTTCCTTATCGTTACTTCTGTTACGCCCGCGACATCGGCAACCTCCTTCTGAGTTCTCCTTTCCCCGACAAGCGCTCCGGCTATGTATACAGCCGCTGCCGATACTCCGGTTGGACTCCTGCCGCTTATGAGCCCTTTCTTCATTGCCTCCTTGAGCAATTGCAGGGCCTTCTCGTGTGCCTCTCCGCTCAGCTTGAGCGCTGCAACGTACCTTGGCACGTAGCCAGCCGGATCTGTCAATGGAATCTTGAGACCCAGTTCGTGCGAAACTACCCTGTATGCCCTGCCAATCTCCTTCTTTGGCACACCCGCGATTTGCGCTATCTCGTCAAGGGTTCTTGGCATGCCCGCGCTCCTGCACGTAGCGTAAAGCGCCGCGTTGACCACGGTTTCTATGGGCCTTCCCCTTATGAGGTTGTTCTTGACGCACTGCCTGTAGAGCAACGCTGCACTTTCTCTTATATTCTCAGGCAATCCGAGGTAGCTAGCCACCCTGTTGAGCTCTGGCAGGGCGATGAGGTAGTTCCTCTCGCTGGAGTTGGCTATGCTCGCCCTCTTGTGCCACTTCCTCATCCTGTAGAGCTGTGCCTGCCTCTTCGAAGGCAGCCTTGCTCCCCTTATGTCTCTGTTGTACATGTCTATCTCTGTGACAAGGCCCTTGTTGGGCTTCATGTATTTTATTGGGCCGCCTGTCCTGGCCCTTGAGTTCCTCTGGTCTGCATCGAACGCCCTCCATTCAGGACCTTCGTCAGTAACATTCTCCTCTATTACAAGGCCGCAGTTGTTGCAGATAAGCTCCCCCTTTTCGCTATCGTAGATTATATCTGTGCTGCTGCAGCTTGGGCAGATTCTCTGCTGATTCGATACTTTAGGGCTGCTAGCCTCATGCGTTATGACTGCAGATGGCGCCTCGTGCTCCGTCATGGCTTCCTCAATGCTTTCCCGGGTTCCCGGCGCGGGGTGCAAATGCGCATTGCTGCTGTGAGATGGCGTTTCCGCGTGGTAGCTTGAGTTTGCTTTCGTCTTGGCATGAGCAGGAGAGGAGGAAGCAGACTTCTTTTTGGCGCTCCTTGGTTTCGAAGCTTGTCTTGCAATCTTTGCCTTACTATTTCTAATCTGTGCCAAT
>JAJZEU010000055.1 GCA_021805625.1 Microcaldota archaeon | reverse complement strand
GCAATTGCTGGAAAGGGTGGAAGTAAACACAAACTTCACGGAAGCCAACGGACTGTAGCTCAATTTAGCTACGACCTTTCTTCAAGCAGCCTGTACTTGAGCCTTGCGCTTCCGTCGACCAGTATGACCGCCCCGTTCACCGACCAGTCTTCTTTTTCCGCTGCAGCTATAAAAATATTCTTGCCTGCACTTGCATGTCATAGATTCTTCTTTGAATATATCCTTGCGGCTATATCGGACCAGAATGGCGTCCTCTTCATAAAGAATCCGAAAGGCGCAGCAAGCGCCGTTTTCCTATAGCTCATAAAAAACCGTTTACCTCCTTTAGGTCCTGCTCAGACAGCCTGAAACTTGCCGCTTCCGCATTCTCTATCGCATGTTCCACATTGCCTGCTTTAGGTATCGCCACAACAGGTTCCTTCCTTATGAGCCAGTTCAGCGCTACCTGGCTTGCGCTCTTTTTGTATTTGCTCCCTATGCCTTCCAGCCGCATCTGCAATGCATTATATTTCTTCTCGAAGATTGCGCCTCTGGCAAGGGGGCTGTATGCAATGAGCGTTATGCGCTCTTTCTTGCAATAATCCAGGAGACCATGCTCGGGCTCCCTGACTAGAATGCTGTATTCAACCTGCTCCGAAACTATCTCATTGCTCTTCAGTGCAGCCTGTGCTTCCTTCAACTCGCTCAAGGAAAAGTTGCTGACTCCTATATGCCTTATCTTGCCCTGCTTCACAAGCTCCTCCATCGCCTGCATCGTCTCTTTTATCGGTATGCTGTTGTTGGGCCAGTGTAATTGATAAAGATCTATCTCTCTGACTCCAAGGCGTTCAAGGCTTGCATTGCATGCCCTTATCAGATCATCGTGGCGAAAGTGGCTTGGGGACACCTTCGTGGCTACAAATACATTGTCATAGCCATCAAGTGCTTCCCTGACAATGTGCTCTGTGCCGTACATCTCGGCGGTATCAACAAGGTTTACTCCCCTCTCTACCGCTGCCCTTATCGCTTCAGCTTCCCGCTTTGGCTCGACACCCATCTTCCATGTGCCTATGCCTATTGCGGAGATCTTCTCCCTAGTCTTGCCCAAGCGCTTGTACTCCATCCCATCGTTCCATCTAGCTATTTTTTTCTTTGTAGTCGACATCCTCCCCCTCTTCCAGTATATCGACAATCTGCCCCTGTCCAAGCCCGGAAGGTGCAGAATCGAACTTTATCACAAGCATGACATCCGAAACATCAGTCACAACACCAGGCCATGCCTTGTCGTTCTTGTCCAGATACCTAATCCTTTTCCCGACTATGTTTGAAAGGTCCACCTCCTCGGTAGGCATCACAAGCATTTTCTCTCTGTCTATCGATGTCACTATTGCAGAAATCATACGAACACCGGCATAATCCTCAATCACCAATACATGTCTTTTATCCAATGCCTCTGCTTTGGCCTATTACAAGGTTATATTGCATACAAAATATCTAAAAATGTGGCATGTGTGGAGGTATGCAGTGCAGAACCTGTGTGCCATCCATTCAGCTGAAGTTTGCGAATGCCACCGTGCCATATGCTCCAGTGGTAACACGCATGGATTCGTTGACGAGGCGGACCACTGTCATGCACGGTATGCCAGGCATGCAAGCAGGACCCTCAATGCCTTTGAGCGTAAGATCATATGCCGTATATCGCCGCAAACCGGGAAATATGGCATAATACTCTCTGTATGGTGGCTGTACGGGAATTATGCTAGGCAGCGTCGGTGCCTGAATGGCTATCGCAGTCGAAACTGGCATTTCGCCAGCGGTATAGTTGGCATAAGGCGCGGCATATTTTAACGGCGCGGTAATGTTTTCTCCAGGACCTTCTATGGAAATATTCAGCGCTGCATATGTGTAAGAGCTGATTCCATACCTTGCTTCGATGATTGCCCCAGCTCCGTTGCCTGTGGGTACGTTTCTGTAGACTCTTGTGCCTGCAAGTATGAGTATCAGGAAAAGGCAGAGTATGACAAAGAACAGCATCTCACTGAGATATCTCACTGCCATCCAATCAAGACTATATCCGCATGCGTGATATTTATCCTTTTCCGATTTCTCAGCAAAATACTTATTGTTTTATGTGCAAAGCAATATCAGTTGACATGGGGATAAAAGGATTTTTCAATAAAGCAGTCAGGATGCTGTTTGGTACCTCTGTGAAATTCAGGCTGGAGAACGGCGACAAGGTTACGGTATGGGAGAATAGCGCAGAAAAAAAGCTGATATATGATGGCTATACTTACTCAAAAATTCCGAAGAAGGGGATATTTACCCATGAATACTGGGACTATCTCCTGCCATTGGCTTACATCCACAACGATTCGAAGATACTCATGATAGGCCTTGGAGGGGGAACGATGCCATGGCAACTCTCCATGCTGAACTGCAATGCAAGCATTACCGCAGTCGAGTCCAGCAGGAAGATTGTTGAGATAGAAGGCACGTTTATTGGCGATCTTCAAAACCTCAATGTTGTGGTCGGGGACGGTGCCGGATACGTTGCAAATGCAAGCGAGAAGTACAACCTTATAATACTCGATGCATACGTTTCCAGAAACATACCGTCAGAATTTCTGGGCAGTAAATTCATCGAGGACTCTTATCACGCACTCACAGACGACGGCATCCTTGCCGTAAACTACATTACTGATCTCGAGCTGCACAAATATCTGCAGCTTCTAGGCGCAAGATACAAAGTTTTCCTTGTGGGCACATCTGCATTCTCGGCCAATTCCATAATAATAGCGTCAAAGTCGCTTGGGAAGCAGGAAATATCGCGTCAGGTAACTGCTGCCATGCCTGGCAATGAGGAAAGCAGCTTCATTATCGACGCATATATGCGCATGCTTGAAGGATAGATGTTGTAAGGTGAAACACAATGAAGAAAATAAAAGTACTGGCTTTTGCCGGAAGCCTCAGAAAGGATTCGTATAATAGGGCGCTGATAAACACTGCAAAGGAAGTTTCCCCAGAAAATATGGAGGTAGAGATATTCGATCTCGCGGGAATACCTTTGTACAATCAGGACGACGAATTGCAGGTACCAGAACGTGTGAAGCTTTTCAGGCAAAAAATAAGTGAAGCGGACGCAATCCTGATTGCTACTCCCGAATACAACAGATCTATTCCTGGCGTGCTGAAGAATGCGATAGATTGGGCCTCAAGGCCAAGCGGGAGGAACTCGTTCAACGACAAGGCCGTAGCGACGATTGGTGCTACAGGGGGAAGCATAGTGGGCACATCTGCTGCGCAGCTGCATCTTAGGCAGATCTTTTCTTTCCTTAACATGCACCCGCTTGAAGGGCTGCCACTTTACGTTTCTGGCGCAGAGGAAAAGATAAGATCGGGCAGAGTTGTGGACGAGGAGACGCGCGAGCGGATAAGGGCGCTAGTCGAAGCCCTTGGAAAGTGGGCAGTGCGTCTCGGTGCAGGACAGCAGGGCTGAACCCGTCCGTGAGGGGGGTAGTTCACCCATATCTCACTCGTTTTTGTGTCTGAGTATTTTAGTGTAGCGGTCAAGGCTGGTCTGCACCGATTGGCTTTGCGCAGGCAACACTTTAAGCACCACCAATCCTATGCTTGAGCCGGTCCTTGCACATGTCTCAAGCAATTCGAGGAGCCGTGCTACCTTGTCGGTGTTCTTTTCCTTCGCAAATCGCTGCAGGAGGTTCAAGCTTTCATATAAGTATGAAAAATCAGTCCTTGGCATAATGCTACCAGAACCAATGCCAAAAAGTTCTTGAAGTCCTTCAAGCCCCCGCGATTCCATATAGCGTGGGTTTTCGAACGATTCGGCAGAATTGCCGTAGAGCCTTTCGACTATCCTGTTAACAATTTTGCTCAAGTTGAAATCCTGAAGTTCGGGATATTCCTGCATTTTCGGAGAGATTACGCTTATGGCATTGATTATCTTCTTTTGCAGGTCCCTGTTATAGTCTTCAATCAACACGGATAATTTTTTATAGAACCCCTCAGGTATAAAATACGTCATGATGAATCCAGGATCATTATAAAATAGCTGGCAGTCCTCCCTATACACCTGCGGCCAATCCCGCATGAGCTTTTCGGCAAGCTCTACGGTGTTTTTCAACCTTGAAAGGCTGGCAGTCATTGCCTTCGCGTAGAAAAACGCCTCGGTGCTTCCGGCATTTTCGGAAGCCGCAGCCAACCTACAGCTCGAATCTTTTTCCTCCGAAATGCTTTTCTTTATTATGTCGACTTCTATTTGCGTAATACCTATGTCGTCAAGATTTCCGCGTTCGAATCCTGCCTTTACGAAGTTTGAGAAGCGCTCCGCCTCCTGCCTTAATCCGGAATCCAAAAATCTCCGAGCCTCGAACTCGAGTGCCCTTTTGGCCATCATCTTGTCGCCAATCTTGTTTGCGAGGTAAAAGCACGATGTATACCTGCCGTCTTCCATCATGCTCCTCGCCATTTTTCCGTAGAATTCGCTTGTCTTTTCCGAGCTTGAGCTTCTTAAATTCTCCAGTAAATCACCTTGTCACCGAAATAAATCTTAACGCATTTAATTTGAAGGGGCAAGTATACC
>JAJZEU010000088.1 GCA_021805625.1 Microcaldota archaeon | reverse complement strand
ACATACACTGCAGTGGCAAAAGGAGCACCGCCCCAGACGTAGTTGCATATGCTCAGTAGTATTCCTGATGCGGCCATGTAGTAGAGCCTTTTCCTCCCGGAGCTCCTGAAGACCTGTATGAGCGCAACGAGCGCAAGTATCAAAAAGATTGTGATGAAGCCGTCACCCCTGTAGATGAGGGCGCTAGTCCTTGCCGCATCGCCCATGCTCAGCGCTACGAAGAGCATCACTAGCAGGCTGAAAAACTTGTCCCTGCTGAGATACCTTGCAAGGTAGTAGGCTCCTATGATGTCGAAGATGGCGAAGAGCAGGGGTATGAGCCTCATGACAGTGTAGTAGCTAATACCGAAGAATTGCAGGAATGCATATGGAACCAGCGTCACCATGTAGAGGCCGTTGGGCTCTGTCACTGCGGCATGCGCCGGCCATCCCGATATGCCGAGCACCTTTGGAATGGTGAAGCCGTGCGCTACGGCATACCTTATGACCGAATAGTGGTAGAAGCCGTCTGGTTCGTAGAAGCCGTAGTATTGCAGCATCGTGGCTCTGAAGTATATTGCTACAGCTATTATCACCACGACCGAGGCAATGAAGATCCAGTCTGTTCTTGAGAGCTTGAATGCAAAACCTCTTTTTCCTGCCTCGTTTTCTGCGTCTGCACCTGCGCCTGTGCTGCTATGCTCTGCATCGTTCACTTCCAAAAGCATCAACCCGCTATGCGTTCAACCGCGCATGGACAAAATTGCAACGAAAGTATTTAAATACGGAATATAAAGGGCAATCATGCATGATAAAAAGGTGACGAAATGAAATTCAAAAATATTATAAGTAGTGAGAAGAAGGAGCTGAAGGAGCTAAATAGGCAGCTGGAGCTAAATGCGCGGCTCATAGAGGTTGCAGCTAACAGGCTTGAGCCTCTGAGGAAAGTGAAGAAGTTGATTAAAAAGGGGGCGAATGTAAATGCAAGGAATAATTATGGCCGGACGGCATTGATGGAGGCTGTATATAGTGGGCGTTTAGATAAAGCGGAGATGCTGATTGAGAACGGAGCGGATGTAAATGCAAAGGATAATGCTAGACGGACGGCATTGATGGAGGCTGCAGGACGGGGGTATTCAGATATAGAGAAGCTGCTGATTGAGAAGGGGGCGAAGGTAAATTTCGGGGAGGTGACGGCATTGCATCGGGCTGCATCTGAGGGGCTTTTAGACTTTTAGATATAGAGAAGCTGCCGATTGAGAAGGGGGCGAATGCGAGTATACAAGATAATGATGGAAAAACCGCTGATATGCTGACAGGAGAAATTTTGTGACGTGAGCTGAGGTAGAGTCAAAAAGGGAGAACGGTAAAATTAGGCAGCACACGGTCGTTCAACCGCGCATGGACAAAATTGCAACGAAAGTATTTAAATACGGAATATAAAGGGCAACCATGCGCCTTTCCGGTATGCTCATCGATACAGCTGCTGCCAGGAGAATGAACAGAGCCTACTACGAAGACAACATAGAGCTCTCGTTCAGGACGGAGGCAATGTACACAAAGTACCAGACAGCCTTTGCGAGGTATCTCTACGACTACATAGCTAAAAACTTCCAGTTCAGGGAAACGGTGAACGTGCTCGAGCTCGGAGCCAGGGGCGTTTATTTCGAGGAAGGGGTGCATGCGGAGATGCAGAGGCTCGACAGCGCAAACGGCACTTCCGTGGCAGAGAAGATAAACTACACCATAATGGACCTATCGAGGCCGGCCATCGAGCACGCCAGAGAGCGCGCAGAGCTTTCGCCATTGTTCAGAACCGGCTTCATAGTTGGCGACGTGCTTGCCGATCCCATGCCAAAGGATACAAGCGTATTCATAATGAACGAGCTGCTCGATGATCTTGACTATGCAGTGCTGGCAAAGTTCAACGGCCGCGCCTACAGGATAGACTACAAGCTTGCCATGAGCGAGAGCATAAGCGAAGCATCATGGCCCATAACGCTGAAGGCTGTGAGGAGAGCAATGGACGATGGCGGCGCCCTGATGGAGCGAGCAATGGAAATACCAGAGAAAAGGGCAGTGCCTGTCATACTCGACGCAGAGAAGCTCTTCGGCCGCATCAGGAGCTCAGCGGCCAGGCACGACAGCATACTCCTCTTCATGCACGACTACGGCGTGCTTTCTCCAGTACCAGTGCAGAACGCCAAAGGCCTTAAGCGGCTCTTCTTCTCATCGCTGCCTGAGGGCTTGCTCAATGCCGATGATGCAGCAGGCAAGGTCCAGATCACAACAGACGTTGGCTGGCCATACGTATTCGATGCGCTTTCGCGCTCTGGTTTCTCGATAAGCCTCCTTGACAGCCACCCCCTTTTCCTAGACAAGTCGATTGGCGCTGAGAAATTGAATCCAATGGAGATGGCCAGGCTCATAAACATGCTTGACGATAATGAGAGGGCTGCCCTCATGAGGGAGACGAGCAGCCTGAGCTATACAGGCATTTCTGGCGCGGGCTTCGCGCCATACCTAAATGCACTCTTCGGAGGGCGTTTCTTCTTCCGCAATGGCAGTGAGTTGTCGGGAAGAGACATAAGCTTAAACACCAAATCGCTGTGTGACAGGCATGCAGCAACGGCTCTCTACGGCTTCTACGCAATGCACTCGTGGCGCCTCAGGAACTCCTACTTCGACGTTGCGGCCACCGCTGCGATTACTGATAGAAATCGGGGTTCTCCAGCAAGTCTCGATATGTATAGGGAGCTATGACGAGCGCTTCAGCACTATTTCACAGCAATTGTCCCTACCAATAATCATCTCTGCCGAATTTGCTTTTCACATCACGGCTTACATACCCGTATTCCTCTAGGGGATGCTGCGCAAGAGGAACCAAGTCTCGCCAGCTTTTCTCCAACTGGTCTATGTTTCTCATAATGGCGCCTTTTTCATATCTGATTTCCGCTTCGCTCAGTTTTGCTTCTATCAGCTTCCTGTCTATCGGCGTTCTTTTGCTTAGTAAAAAGTGCATGTCATAGAGGTCTCTCTCCCTGTGCTTTCTAGTCTTGCTTATAATCGCCCGGACTTTCTAAGAGAGTATCTCCTTCCTGTCCATTAGGACAGCTATATACTTCCTTGCATCCGCATACACCGGGGCCCTGGGCAGCACTGCAGGTTTACAAAGTATGGAGCCCCTGGTGCTTATCTCAAATTTCAGGTATTGCAGCGTGCTCTGCTTCCTATTATATCTCGGCCCTTCTATAGCAAGCACTGCGATTACAGTTCCAAACTTGTTCATACTTGGCGCCTCCTTATATCTGATTTTGTATGGGAAACTTTCCACCACCTTATCGATCATGGCCTTTATGTCGGCAAAATCGCTCTCCTTGGATTGTAATGTAAAGTCAACATCCTCCGAGAACCTGTCGGAATAATAGAACTTCGAAAGCGCTGTCCCCCCTTTGAACACAAACGCATCCACGCTCCCCGCATATACTCCATAGAGTACAAGATCCTGGAGGTAATCTTTCTCGGTCTGATACGGATCCTTAAAAGTCCTGTAGCCAATTAGCACATCTGCATCAATCATATTCTCGCCCATTCGGTTTTACCTCTTCTTGCTGTCTTATTATCCTGCCAACCTTACTGATAACAGATTTCCTTCCCGTTCTTGCGGCGTATTCCCTGAGCACCTCCCCCCTAACCTTTCCTGATTCAACAAGCTCCTCAGCATACTCTGTAAATTCATTGAGATAGAGCATGTCAACCACAGCCTTCTCCGGGCTTGCAACGAATACATCATCGATTTTAGAGTAGCCGTACATTAGTTCTTTCTTTATCACCCTGAACTCCACCTCATATCCGTTCAGGTCACTAATCCTTCTGTGCCTCTTGTAAGATAACACATATATGATATGGGGAATCTGCTCTGTAAGGTTATGGAATCTCAGCGCCGATATCAGGCTTACGTAAGAGGGATAAACAACATTCGAAGCAACCTGGTACTCATTCGTCCCGTGCAGGTAGTATAGGCCCCTCTCGGCGCTATCTATGTAGTTTGCCCTAGCGAGAAAGACCACGGTATAATGTCTGGGCTTGCCTAGGATTCTGGCTGCATCCTTCAGGCTGAACACACCTATCTCATGATTTGACAGATATCTATTGAACTCCTCGCTTTTCATAAGAATTACTGCACTGCACAGATATTTATATCTTATGTAACAACAATCATCAAATTTGATGATATCCGTTACACGAACAATGTTTTGCGTAGCAGTGCTACCTGTTTGCAGGCAATAATGAATACGGTGGAACAGAACAGACCGGTGTAAGGCAACCCTTTTATGCCTTGCCTATTATATACATATAATAGTAATGCAATGGGCTCCTTTTGGTGTTCATATGGATGGCGAGCTGATAAACCTCTACGTATACGATGCCGGCATACGGCTGCCGTACGAGCAGGTCAAGAACCTATTCAAGAACCCGGAGGACTTCTCCAAGTATGAGTACAACACCCCAGCTCCTGAAGAGATCCCAACCTTCACCATGCCGCAGGTCTTCAACCTCAAGGAGGCGGAGCTGCAGGCAGAAGGCAAGGCAATAAAGGCAAAG
>JAJZEU010000028.1 GCA_021805625.1 Microcaldota archaeon | reverse complement strand
TGCATCATTGGGCGATTCTGATATTTTGTTCCTTACGATGCTTGTTATGGGCGGTACCTTCTTGGTGTACAGAGCGTAGGCTTCGTAAGCAGCAACGCCAGCAAGGCCTAGCGATAGAACACAAGCAGCAGATGCCAATCCCCCCTCATACTCAGTCAGGTAATTATTTTTCACTTGCTGTCTCTCCGTCGTCTTCTACTTGTGAATCTGCAAGCTGCATCTCAAGCATATCGAGCAGCCCTGCAATCTCCCACGAGTACGCGTTTTTCAGAACATATGGAATACAATTGTTGTTATCTTGGATTATCAATATGCCGATTGCGGCTCGGCTCCTATTGGCGAGTTCCTTGAGTAGTGTATCAGTCGGTACAAACGTCAAGTCTAAACCTGTTGCGTAGGAAACCTTCGGCTTTCTCATGATTTGTTGTTACCTTGTTGCTGTCTAACTGCAGCCCTTCTCTTCATCTCCAACCTGTGCTGTTCTTGCTGCAGTGCTTTTAGTCTTTTTCGTTTGTAACGTTGCCTGGTCAAATCACACTCTCTGCCGCCCCATCCTTTCTTTTTGCCCAAGATTAGATCAGCATCCCATTGCGTGTACCCATTATTGACTAGAATGCCCCATTTGTACAAGTCGTCGCTGATATTCATATCTTCTACAAGTTGCTCGCAATATAGCTTGTTTATCAGCGCATATTCAAATCGTGCATCCTTGTTCTCTAGTAATGGGTTGTGTTCCCACATTTCATCTAACCTGATGTCTACTGCACGACCGTTTCGCTTCTGCCTTGTTTCGTTGGTTAACAAGTTAGACAAGTCGGACTTAATCACACGGTACGCATAGGTTATGATATTAGCACGCTTGCTTGGATCGAATGTAGTGTAGGCTTCTAGCGCAGACAGCCGTGCTTCCTGATATAGGTCTTCTATTTCGCATCTTCCTTGTGGGAACAACAGGTAGCTTTTGTAGGCAAGAACCCTTGCCAAAACTTCTAGCTGATTTGGCAACTCAGGCAATGTCATGGCAAAAGGTGTTCGTTCTTATCAACCTCAAAAGTCGTGTATGCCATCATGTCGCCTTTGTCATCAAATACATTGCAGTATACTGTCCCGGCCCTTACGCTTTTTGCGACAAGCGTTGTTGTTGCGTACCAAGTAATTCCGCCGCCTTCGTCTACCGGTGCATGTGGAGCAAAGTTTCCGGTAGCAACTCCCTCAATAGCGCCAGTGAGCACGGCTTTTACGAAACTATTGGATACTGTGATTTTGCCTGGAGATTGACTGAGTATCACTTGGCCAGGGCCATATACAACCTTGGGGATCACAATGGAGGGTTGAGGAGATTTATTGCCTTTGGGGTAGTGCAGGCCAAACTTCAGCCGATAGACCATCCCTCCCCTTGATGAGAACTCTAGCTCACGCATCCCTAAGCCGTTATATGGTGATCCGATGCTATATTTGGAAGCGTCAGCAGGTGTGGCACAAGACGTTATTAACAATTCGATGCTGCCAATTAATGCCATCCATATGGCTACATAGAATGCAGTTGTTTTCAAAACGGACGCAATTATATTGCGTGAGTATTTATCATTCATTATACACACTCCTACTTTTAACTTATCCGAATTACCTTAATGCGGGGCGCTATTTCAGTGCTCTTCGGATATATATTTAGCAATCGCTTCCCGGTACATCTTGGATACTTTCAGCCTAGGTATACCATATAATTTGCTATACGCTGTTATACCTCCAGCCCTGTATACATCCAGGATTATGGTATCCACGCCGTCAATAAAGAACTGCTCATAGGAATCCTCGCTGGCTATTTCCATGATTTCTGGCGTAAATTCTATCTCAAATCTTATACCAGCACGCTTGATCCTTCTGTAGTAGGTGGCCATTTTGTTCATCTTGTAGATAGCAGCCACATAAACAAGACCGGCTTTGTTACTCCCTATATCGCTGTTAAAGCGTTGCAGGGCAACAAAACCGGCCATCCTTGCTTCTTGCATAAGGTCATCGAAATCAATTGAGTTGATGCCACGAAAAAATGCTTCATACTTACAGACCGCTAGTCTACAAGCACGCTCACATTGCTCGTCCATATCAACAGCAATTGCATTCATTAGCCCGTTGGTAACTTGGGTGCGTATTTCTTTGCGAATTCCGGTGAAACTCTATTCAGGTCAAATGCACCTTGTACACCTTCTAACCTTCCGCTATCCGTATACTGCCACATGGCATATTCTTGGCATCCATTTGGCAGGTTTGGTGTATCCCTCATGGTATACTCCGCTATCCACAATGGGTGCGTGCTCAAGTCGGCCAGCGTCAAGTGTGTCTCTAGGAAGTTCTTGGAGCCGTATATCATACACGTTCTATTGAATGTCTTGTCGGCAATAGCTAGCGCCTTGGTGACATATTCCGGCTTTAGTCCGCTCTCTTCAATATCCAGTACAGCAGGCAGTTTCATAGTTTTCCTGCCCAATGCTTTCTTGACAGTCTTGTAGAAGAAATCAATGGATGCGTCTGCAGGATACAGCGCTGTTAGAAACGTGTAAGCACCTACAGCCAGCCCTGCGTCGGTTGCGTTTTGGTAATTCTCCGCGAAGACGGGGTCTTCTTTATCACCTTGTGTAGCCTTCATGTAGACTATACTGTGCCCTGCTTCGAGGATCGCTTTCCACTCTGGGGTGTATATAACTCCATCCCAATGCGATACATCAATTGCCATTTGTCACCTCTGTGAGTACCTTGAAGTTCTCTTCGAAATCCCGTATCAGCAACTCGGCGATTGCTTCATCTTTGAGTATTTGCACAGTGTTGTTTTGAAGGAATGCGGAATTGCTATAGTTCAAACTTCCTACTTCACAGTATACGCTATCCACAATCATAAATTTACTATGCCTTATCTGGTGACCTGGGCTTCTACCGATCGCGCAGGTGATCCCTGCGGCTTTTATGTCGTTGACTAACGCTCGTTCTTTAACTCCGCCTGCCTGCACGCTGTCGAACAGTATCTTGACGTCAATCCCACGTTTCTTAGCTGCTATCAATTCAGCTGACAACTCAGGAAGTGCGAACCCATATATCTCTATATGTATGGTCTTTTTAGCATTGCGCACCAGATCTAGTAGGGGAGTTTTAATATTGTGCTGTGGGGCGAGATAGAAGTGCATTTCTCGGCTTATTGGTGGCCTGCTCTGTAATATAAAGTCTTGCAGTTTCATGAACCCTCCCAAAAAAATGGGAGGCTTGTTAGCCTCCCTAACGCAAATATCAGGAGTACCGTCTATTATTTACCCGTTACCTTATTGGCAACATCCGTAACAAGCTTGGTTGCTTCGTTTTCTGCTAATGTTGCGAGGTGTGGCACGATCGTATCAACTGCATCCTGCAGTGCATTCTTGACGACTGGTGGCAAGCTGTTCTTGATCTTAAGCTGATTTGGTCTAATGTATAGCGCGTGGCTTAGCCAACCGAATAGCGCTGAACCGAAGAATGTAGCAAACATTCCACTGTACTGGCTCATTATTTTAATCCTTTCGTCATATCGTCCATCTTCGATGCCATGTTATCTATTGAGTGTACTATTTCGTTCATCCTGCCATCCAGCTTACTCAAGAACTCGTTTTGGGTTTCATTGCGAGCGCTCTCTTTAGCGATGTTGGTAGTATGGTCGATAACACGGTTTTCTAAGTCGGTTAGCCTTTTTTCGAAGATGGGCACAGATACATTCAATTTGTTCTGTGCGTCCATGTACATCTCTAGCGTGGTTTTCAGCTTCGAAAACTCTCCAACGATCTTTGCCACTGTGGCGACTAGGCCAGACAAAATAGTGAACGTGAATGTAGCTGTCCACATTATATGGTCTGCCAATGTGATCTCCTAGGTTAAATATGCCCCGATAGCATTTCTGCTACCGGGGCTGTGGGGTTAAGCAGTCTTTGGAGGGCGTCCTACTTTGCGCTGCTCTGTTACCTGCTCCATAACTTCCGCTATGGTTGCCGGTTCAGGATCGTCTTCTCCATCTACTTCTATATTACCCTTGGAGGCCAACTGGTCACGCTGTGCCTGCAAATAGGCAATCTGCGCATCTAAGGCCGCAGTCTGGTTCTCGGGGTCAATTGGCTTGCCTAGCCCGTCAACCCATTCGCCGCTCTTCTGCTTAAACATACCGCCGGGGACATTGACGGTATGTTTAACAAAAGTGACGGTCTTCTTCTGAACATCACTCATTATTCACTCCTTAGAAGGTAAACGGCGCAGGGTTCGTATATGCTGTCGTTGAGTTGAGATACATTGCCGAACCGTTAACCCTATTCCACACCCCAACTCCAATTCGACGCTCCGCTGCCTGTGCGTACATTGGGAACATTTGGAACTCGGACACGATCCGTAGATCGCCACCCTGCAGGGTAACCTGCCCTGATGCCGCTGTTCCTTCAGTCTTTGCGCCCACTGGCACACGGATCATCATTGAAGGCTCTACGCCGCCTCCCTCAAGGAAGCAGAACATATAACCATTTGGAATGTATGGCTTAACCCATACCTCAGCGCCATAGAATAGGCCAATCGCACGGTCTGCAATGCTGCCAACATCCAATGCGCCCCGTGCTATGTCCTGCGTAATGCTG
>JAJZEU010000014.1 GCA_021805625.1 Microcaldota archaeon | reverse complement strand
AAGTTTGTCGACGAGCATGTTCGCCTTTATCTTTCCCGTGTCGGCATCCAATATGCCTGCCGGCCCGACAAGCACGAATGCTTTGATTGCATTGCTGTAATTTTCGGCAAAGCGCAGCACAAAGCCGCAGCTTGCACTGGAACCAAGCATAACCACCTTCCCTGCACCTATCTTCTCATCGACAAACTTCTTCAGAAACTTAACCATAGTTTCATCGTCGATGCTGAATCGGCTTCTGCTGTTCGGAAAGCCCGGTACATCTATCCCGTACACATTGAAGCCTGCATTCAGAAGTGCATCATACAGACCAACCCTCTGCCATACATCGGAGTTGAAGCTGTAACCATGCAGCAGAACAGCGTTTCTCTCATAATGCCTGTTCTCGCTCTGGTAGAATGCCTCGTGGTTTCCGTATCTGAACACAGCGCCTTCCATAACTTTTACTAAGCGTTCAATCTATAAAGCTGTTCTGCAGTTTCCGAAGTTCCAGTATTCTGAAGGTCAGCCACATTTGCTGTATCCGCAGCTGGGGCATGTTGCGCATCCTTCGCCGACTATCATCGTAGAATGGCACTCGGTGCAAATCTCATTCTTATATTCATCAAGTTCGAAGTGTTTGGCCTCTTCAACAAGTCCCCCTACAGTGACAAGCTGCTCTACCACATTTGGCTCCTTCTTGTGCTGTTTTGCTAGGCTGCCAAGCGTTGCTTTAGCCTTTGCGCTGTCGACTTCCGTAAGAACCTGGGTCTTCTTGCTCCTGTCTCTGTAGATTGTTATGCCTTTGCAGCCAAGCCTGTATGCAAGCAGATATGCAGTCTCCACATCCTGCGGCGTAGCAGTGTTCGGGAAGTTTATTGTCTTCGAAACGGCGTTGTCAACATACTTCTGGAATGCCGCCTGCATCTTAACGTGCCATTCTGAACTTATATCGAATGCGGTTACGAACAGCCTCCTTATCTCCACAGGCACAGCCTCAACATCCTGTATCGACGTCTTGCCGGCAAGCTCTTTCATCAGCGCTTCATCGTAGAAGCCATACTTCATTGCGAATTCCTCGAAGGTATTGTTCATCTCTATCAGGTTTGAGCCAAGGCTGTATCTGACATTCCTCATGTATACCACTGAAAAGAGGGGTTCTATCCCTGAAGACGTGCCTCCCGCTATTATGCTTATTGTCCCAGTCGGCGCGATTGTGGTGACAGTCGAGTTCCTGAGGGGTTTGAATCCAAACTTCTTCCATACGCTGTTCTCGAATTCAGGGAATGCTCCCCTTTCCTCGGCAAGTTCATGGGACATCTCCCTCGCTTCCTCGCTTATGAATTTCATGATTTTCTCAGCCAGCAGCAGTGCCTCATTAGAGTCATACCTTATCCCCAGCTTTATGAGCATGTCAGCCCAACCCATGACACCAAGCCCTATCCTTCTGACAGCTTTCGTTACGTTGTCTATCTGCGGTATCGGATACTTGTTCGCGTCTATGACGTTGTCTAAAAACCTGACCCCAAGCCTTGACATTGCCTTGAGCCTGTCCCAATCTATCTCATACCTTCCGCTGTCAGCCTTCAGCATCTTTGCCAGGTTTATCGAACCGAGGTTGCATGAATCAAACGGATAGAGCGGCTGCTCGCCGCAGGGGTTTGTTGATTCTACGGGCCCGTATTTCGGCACGGGATTTGATACAGTAGAATTCATGCGGTCTAAGAATACGACTCCAGGATCGCCTGTTTTCCATGCTGAGGTTACAATAAGGTCCCATACGGCCCTGGCATTCAGCGTTCCGGCTGGCGCCTTTGCGCGCGGGTTGTGGAGCTCGTAATTCTCCCCTTTCTCAAGCGCCTGCATGAATTTGTCTGTTATAGCTACCGATATATTGAAGTTCTGGAGTATGCCTTCTGTATCCTTAGCGACCACGAAGTTGAGCACATCAGGATGGTCCACCCGCAGGATGCCCATGTTTGCTCCCCTTCTTTTTCCGCCTTGTTTTATCTCTTCGGTGGCAGCATCGAACACTTTCATGAACGATACAGGTCCCGATGCGACTCCGCCAGTCTTCTTCACTATGTCCCCGGTAGGCCTGAGCCTGGAAAAGGCGAAGCCCGTTCCGCCTCCAGACTTGTGTATCATTGCCGTCCATTTCACTGCATCGAATATGCCATCTATGGAATCTTCCACCGGCAGCACAAAGCATGCGCTGAGCTGGCCCAGATCTGTACCCGCGTTCATAAGTGTGGGGCTGTTCGGCATGAACTCGAATGCAACCATTGCGTTGTAGACCTCTTCCTCGAAAGCTGCTATCTTCTCGTCGCTTACGTTGTACTTCTTGTCAATGCTGGCAATGCTATGTGCCACCCTCCTGAAAAGCTGTTTGGGGGTCTCTATGGCCTTGCCATTCTCGTCCTTTAGCAGGTATCTTGCAGCAAGCACAATCAGGGAGTTTAGGGGCATCTTCAGGTCGTCCTGCAGGCCCAAGCTAGCTTTGTATGCCCTAAGCTCTGTCCTCTTGTTCCTGTAAATTATGTAAGCCTTCGCCACTTTCTGGTCCTTCTCCATGAGTGCCTGCTCCACAATGTCTTGTATGTGCTCTACGTGGAGCTTTTCGTCGCCCTCTTTTTTTAGTTTCTCAAGAACAGCATTGGCATACTCCTTCGACCTTGTATCCATCTCTTTTTCGCTTATGTTGGAATCACAAACGTCGTGTATGGCCTTCCGGATAGCAGCAGCTATCTTATCAACATCAAAAGCGACAACGCTTCCATCCCTCTTCACAACCCCTTTTATATCCATAATCTCACCTGTGCCTAGCATAATACTTCGACTTCTTATTGAGCATGATGGCCACCTTCCTGAAGTCCTCCGGAGAAGCGAAGTTGTTGTAAACGCTCGCAAACCTTATATACGCTATCTCATCCAGCTTGTACAGCTCCCTTATTATCATGGCTCCTATTTCCTTGCTCGATACCTCCTTCTTTCCCTCTGCCTTTATCCTGCTCTCAATCTTGTCAACTATCGCTTCCATGTGCTCCCTGCTCACAGGCCTCTTCTCACAGGCCTTCATTATGCCCGTAAGCACCTTGTTCCTGTCGAATGCCTCTCTCGCGTCATTTCTTTTCCTTACGGTTATGCTGAAATCCTCTATCCTCTCGTATGTCGTAAACCGCCTCTTGCAGCTTTCGCATATCCTCCTCCTCCTTATGCTGTCTCCCGTGCTCCTGCTGTCCACTACACCCATCGATCCGGAGCCGCAGTAGGGACACTTCATAAAACCACTACATGTTGTATAAGAAGATCAACCAAACAACAATGCCTAGTAATATATTTAAATATGCCTGCCTCTTCCCCTGCATTAGCAGTTAGAATTTTTACATAAATGTAGCAAGGATTAGAAATGTAAACTAATCTGCCAAAGATTCCTGATTTTTGTCAGCGTATTTAAGTTTTGGTGCCTTCGCCCCCTCAAGGAACTCGCTTATCTTCATCTGCTTTATGTTCTTGAGCGTCATCCACATCTCTCTTGTGTTGCACATGAATGTCTTGCTGGCAAGGTTCTCCCTTATCGCATTGACCGTCTTCATGTCGGAAGGATAGCCCGAGCCTATCTCTATGCCAATCTTGTCTTGTATGCGGTCTATGCTCCTGTCCCTGACAACCTTCGCTATTATGCTTGCAGCCGAAGTGACCGGATAAATCGAATCAGCCTTGTGTTCTGAGAATATCTTTATCGCACCGCTCTCAGCCTTGTGCCTAATCCTGTTTATTTTCAAAGGCTTGGAAGAAACCATCTTTATTCGCATGCCAAACTTCTCAGGTATGACATCAGGCGAGTCCAGGTAGACCCTTCTTATTGGGGAGCTGAGTGCGTCGATGAGCTTTGCAAAGTGCACAGCTTCCAACTCATTCAGGGAGATTTTGCTGGCCATTGCGCTGTTTATCTCAGCAGGCTCTATCTTGTATACCTTTATCTCCTCTGCCAACGATCCTATCTCATCATACAGGAACTCCCTCCTCTTCCTTGTCAGGAGCTTCGAGTCCCTCACTCCAACATCCGAAAGCTTCTTCTCCCTGCTCTTCTTTATCGCAACTACAGATACAACTAGGGGTCCAATCACGGCGCCGCGGCCCGCCTCGTCACCGCCAGCAATTATAATTTTAATCACCAGGCTACAGTTGCTTCCTGTCGATCATTATGTAATCATTTACTGCTATCACGGCATTGTAGGAGAGCCTAAGCTTGCCGTCTTTTATGTCAAGCTTGTTGGCAAACTGGCTGTCAGGATTGGGATCAACAAGGATGTTTGTGAGCTTGCCTGTGACCTCGTTGATATCAGCATCCTCGAACTTTCCGATATCAAAGCCATCGTTTGTAACAACTTCTTTTCCAACAAGCTGCTCAGCAGCAATATACTTTACCATGTCTACACCTTGGTTCTCTACGCTATAGTATATTAAGGTTAAGAATTTATATCTATCATTAGATGGGAAAGAGGGGGATCTCTCTCGAAAAGTGGCATCATGTCAAAAGAATTCGGACCACTGCTCTTCAAGGAAAAGCAGACAAGGATACTGCTTGCTATGCTGGGAAACCAGCAGAGCTGGTATATCTCAAACCTGGCAAAACTCACAAACACCACATATGTGCATGCAAGCCGGTTCCTTAGGAAGTGCGAGGAATCAGGTCTTGTCGCCTCTGAGAAACATGGCAAGATAAAAGGAGTAAAGCTTACGGAGACGGGCACAGAAGTAGCAAACGGCATATCCA
>JAJZEU010000135.1 GCA_021805625.1 Microcaldota archaeon | reverse complement strand
GCACGATCTTCCTCGACGTAGTCGGCGACATGAGCGCCAAGACCCAGGCGAAGGTGCTGAGGGCGTTGGTAAAGTCATAGACGAGGACCAGGCTCGGCAGCAGCTTGTCATACTTGTAGATACGCTGCTGCGGCGCCGCGGCAAAGCGCTGATGCGCGGCAAGCGGGGCCGCCCTGCCCTGAAGCGCGGGGGTTCCGCGGCGCCATGCGAGGAATTCGTTGAGGCTCATTTCCCGGAAGACCGCATGTACGCCCGCCGCCTCGAGGCAGATTTGATGTCCGAGCTGTGCGTCGACGAATTCCTCGAAGCTCGCATATTGACCGAGGCTCGCCTCGCGGGTGCGCGCCGTTGCAAAATCGGTCTCCGACAGCATGCCTATAAGACAGGTCCTGTCATTCGCCTGCTGGTCAAACACCTGCGCCATGTGGTCAAAACCCCGCTTTATTGTCCGGTTCTCCTGCAGAGAGACCATTTATGGATCGCGCGCCTCTACTGTCGGCCAAAGAATGACGGGAGGCTTTGAATCAACCATTTTCGGACCTGTTCACCGACGGGTAACCATCCTCTATCAAAGTGGCCACGGGCGCGCCGCCTGACGCGGCTGGCTGCAATTCGTTAACGCATGGAAAGGCTAGTATCGGCTCAACGGGGAGCCAGCATGGGGTTTGAGAGCAACGAGGGTGGGAGTGTGTCTATCCCGGTACAGGACCAGGCGCGCCTGAAGCTCGTCGGAGCGCTTTACACCGGCCTGTTTCCCCTTATCGCGGCGTCGCTGATTTCAGCATTCAGCGTAGCCGTCGCCGCCTATTGGACCGGAGACCGGTGGGTTGCGTCGGCGGGGGCGGCGATGCTGCTTGTGACCGCTCTTCGGTTCTGGCTGTTCTACAGATTTTCGAAATCGGCTCTCAGCCTGGACAATGCCGCCAGATGGCGAGCGCATTATGATCTTGGCGTTTCCGCCTACCTCTCTATACCTCATAAACCCCCACGCATCCCATCCATCCATCCATCCATCCATCCATCCCCCCACCAGCTCGACTCTTCCAGATCCTCAGGTCTCATGCCCCTCGGGCGTTTCCTTCTTCCCGCAGGAAATAATGCCACAGCAAGCCCTCCTCGCGACGGCCGATATCCTGGTTTTCAATCTGCGCCGTGGACGATTTCCACCCCGTGACGTACAGCTCCACAGCCCTCGCGAGATCGTGCTCGAGAGACATGAAGTCCCTCCCCGCCCCGCCGGCATAATCCCTGACCGCGTCAGCTTTCGCTTTGAGCGTTCCCAGCGTCCTGTGGAGATTCCGAAGCATGCGTGCACCTTCCCTGAGAGCGTTGTAGTAGCCCCCCAGCGCAGCGGTGACACTTTCGAAATCGGCATCGTCCTGGCCCACCTCTTTCGGGGGAAAGAGGTGACGGTATCGTGTCAGCTGGCTATGCCAGTACCTCGTATACCCAAGCGTATGCTTCACCTTGGCTTCCGACGTATCTCGTGCGCCTGCTGCACCACTCGGGTGAGCGAGCCACGTCAGATGATTGATTGCTGCCGTCGTGAACAGTCTGAACTTCGCGATCTCGTTGATGAGCGACTCTGCTTCGGTCGACTGTGCAGAGCCGAGTTCTGCCAGACAAACACTTATCCGGCCACCTTGATCAGCTCTCTGCTGTGTGGTGGGGGCATGCCCATCCGGCACGGAGATGTCTGCCAGGGCATCTCGAGCTTCCTCGGTCTTCTGGGTCGCGGAAGTCCAGAGACCCTCGGCGTGCCGATGCAGGTTGGCCATTTGGTCATCTATGTGGATGATGTCTTGCTCGAAAATGCTCTCGATGGGCCGTCTACCGTCACGGGAGCGTCGGAAGGGCTCGGGTCTGACGTGAGGTCAATACCCGCAGCAAGTAGTGATCGGAGCTTCGAGTCAGGTGTGATGCTTACCTCAGCGCCTTCGCCTTGGCGAGGATGTCGTGCAATTGTTGCGCAGCTTTGTTGCCTTTCTTTATCGTCCTCTCATAGAGACCGAGCATTGATGTGCGCAGACGCAGCACCTCATTGATCTCTGGAGATACGTTCAAAAGATCAGCCAATCGATAGGGATCGTCGACGGTGAATCCTGGTACATCTGCTTCGGCTTCTGGGTCTTCTTCGTATTTTGGTCAGCCTCTGCGATCCGACAAGCTCTTCGCCGTGACGACACTTACCACCCGGTTGTTCTGATTCCTCTTCGTAGGCCACCTCCACGCTATCTGAGGGCCTTGAATCGTCCCAAAGATTGTTGAATGACACACCGAAAGAGCTCCCAGGTGCCAAATCAGATTGCGCACTCTTGTACAGATACGACACCCCAAGCCCAAGAAACACAAGGAAAAGGAGTAAATTCCAGGAAAATGTATTATTTCTGTTCTGTTTCTGTACATCTCTCGGTGCCGGAGCAGCTCTTTTCGGATGTCGTCGTCTCTCATAGAGTGTCCCAGGCCGTGGTTCGATGCCGAACATCAATTCCCTGGCGTCTTCATTGACAGGAATAAAAGTGCCGCGGTTTACGTACACATCTTCGTCAGAGTAATAATTTGCCATTTGTGATGAGGTGCAAAGTCCGCGAAGCTTTCAAACTTGATGTTTTAGTGTTCTGTGTTACGATTGGAGGCCAGCCCTACATGTTTGAGACATGCCTGCCTCCTTTGTTCATGTCGGATCTTGGGTTTGTAAGGTTTGTGACGTTTGCGGTGTTTGTGGAGTCTTCCACAAAGCGGCACATGGCTGAAGCCATATTATCAGCTCAAAGGAAGAAAGCTTTGGGGAGAATGCGATTCTTGGCCCATTGAGCTTCGATAGTCAGCTCTGGCTGATGCGACTCGCTGACTCAGAAAGTCTCCGAGAAATCGTACCGACCCCCTTCCGGTGGTTTAGCCAGTTCATTTCTCAAGGAGTCTATCTCTTCCTCTACTTTGAGATCAGAGTAGTGCTCTGCATTCTCGAAGTCGATGAGATGCATAGATCGACTTTGTTCGTCAATAATGAAATTGTGCCTATTAAGGTTCCCATGAACAACTCCAAGCGCATGAAACCGTTGTACTGCTGCTTCTCATGCTGTGATATGTTTTATGCACGCCCTTCGCTCTCCCCTTTCTCCCAGAGCATACTCATCACGCGTCATTCCTCAATAGAATAGCCTAGGACAGCAGAAGAGATCGCTGCAAGATTCGGGTGTTGAAACCTGTTTTTCACGAGCTTTCTGTAGACACGAGTTCTGTTTTCGACGAGCGGAATTTCGAAATCGAATCTTGCTATCTTCGTGACGACGTCTCGCCGCTTCCATTGAACGATGCAAACACGGGCGCCATCTCTTTGCGGCCTAAAACAGCCACCTTTGTCGGGCGCCAGATCCTGCCAACTGCTTTGAAAGGTTTTGAGGAAGTCCGAAAGGTTGGTTTGACATCTTCACTACGCAAGATGTTCGTGGATGTCCACTCGCCAGGCGAAAAAGGGCGGAAGAGCTCCGAGTAAAGCAGGCGGGAATGAGGAAACTTCCTCTAAGTCGTATACACTGGGCTAAACCACCACGCACTGGACATCAGAACTTGATCCTTGACTTTAATCCTGTATTCGCTCTCCGTCTTGCGGTCGACGTCCATTGAAAGAACGTTCTTGAAGTCTTGGATAAGGACGGCTGCTCAAGAGACCATTTTGTGGAAGATCTTCTCTTATGCCATAGATAGACAAATCCTTGTACGAGCTTGGTACATGTATGGTACAAAGAAAGGGACGCGAACCAAACAAAAGAAAACTTGCAGTGAGTGAGGACGAGCTTATATAGGGGAGGTAGCACGAATGTTTCCTTTTTAGCATGCTGCCTTGCAGATTTCAACAGATATAATAGGAGCCTTCCATCATTCTCTTAAGGAATGAGAGTCCTCTTCCGACAATGTGTGAGAGAAGAAAGATTCGGAACGGAGCGGAAGAACTGCTCTTCCGTTACGAGCGCTCTGCCGTTTGCAGCGGTCTAAAGATGTAAACAATAGCCAACGCAAATCCCCAGAATCCAGCCATTATGTAGCACGGATATGTGCACGCTCTCAGAACAATGTCCCGAGCCCAATCACTCACGTCTCTCCATCTGCCGATATATTCTCCACCGAGCCCAATCTGCATGTTGCGAACAAGGCCCCTCGGCATGAACGAGAACATTGAGGAGGCCAAGAGCAGAGAGAGGAATACTTTACCCAACGCTATAACTCCTCGGCAGCTTCAAACTATCTGTAACGCAGTCCATGACGGGCGCTTATTCTACTGGTCTACTGACGCATTATCTGCAAAAAGAGACCTCAAATTGATACTGCGCCATCCTCGTTCTGCCATCCTATCTACTTACTCGCTCCGTGTACATCGATATGGAAGACCTGTCATAGCAAGCGATCCTCACGTTCATCGCAGATCACTGGACCGAGGCAGACAGTGCTGTGATACACCTTTCTTCATCCAAAGATGATACGATCGTCCGAACCGTCAAAACTAGCGGTACGGCGTGATTGAGCTTTTCGCCTTTCGAAATACTCGACAGCGTCCTTGGTCAGGTCGTCTTCGATAGTATTGGGATATGAGGTGCTTGGACATACGAAGCGAAGGTATTGTAGCAAGGCTTCCAGATCATCTTACGAGTTATGCATGCGAGGCTGCGTGCTTTGTCTGCCACTGGCCTGCTTTCAAAATACACCGTCTCGGATCTATACTCTGCTCTTTTTCATAATCAATGCACCACCTGAAATTGCTCTGGCTCCTTCATGTTTCTCCCTGCAGGTTGCC
>JAJZEU010000090.1 GCA_021805625.1 Microcaldota archaeon | reverse complement strand
CATCTTCTCCACCTACCAGAACAAGAGCAACGCAGGGCCCTACGCCCCAAGTCTCCATCTTATCGAAGCCTAAGCGGGTAGTATCTTTTGTGAGCTCTCCAAAATAGCCCTGCATAACTGGCATTACGCTCTTGTCAGAATACGTTTTCATTTCGATCGTAGAAGAATCGCCGGCCGAGGTACCCGTTTTGTAAGTTTTAGCTAAGCCAACTCTCGGTGCACCTGAAAGATTACCATGTATCATTTCGTAAGTCATATCAGATAGCGAAGTTAACAAGCGAACTGCAGTGCTATCTTGAGATACAGGGTATCCACCGAGTGAGAAGTCTATGTAGCCTTGTTGATTATAAGTTACCCAGATCTTCTCAGCTAGTTCTTTAGGCTCAGCGCCAACTATACTGGCGTCTATAGCGGGTTTTACTTGCTCATACTGGTCTTTTGTCGCTTTTACCCTAAGCCCTACCGAACCGAATACATGATACGAATCCGCGGTCCCTGACACTACATACTGGGGTTTCTCGTCTGTTCCGAGCTTTTGGTTTTGTATGATCATTATCGCACTTATCATATAATGTTTTTGAGATATTTATACCTTCTTTTTCCTTACAAAATCAGAGTAAAACCTTGTTATTTTGTAAAGCCTCTAGAGGTCAGCGCCACCCCCGGTCTCTCCTCTCCTTCCCGCCTAGGGGCGTGGGCTAGACTTGGCTTTGCTTAGCCTCGTAGCTAGGTAGTTTTATATAATTGAACTTTCATTAGTTGTTAGGCGATAAGAATGAAGCTACAGACATTGGTATGGAGAGAGGGTAAAACCTACATAATAAAGGAAGTTGTGACCGGTGTTACCACACAAGGCAAGACCATAGATGAAGCTATGAAAAACATCAAGGAAGCTGTTTCTCTCTATCTTACTGAAATGCCCAAGGTAAGAAGCGAGCTTAAGCACATGACTACAATAGGTGCTGTCAGTGTCGAGGTTGCCTAGGCTTTCCGGCATAGAGATCGTGAAAGTGCTGGTAAAGTATTTTGGCTTTGAAGTAGTTAGAAGAAAAGGAAGCCACGTTATCTTGAGGAAATTCGTAGATGGTAAGAAAGTAGTCACAGTAGTGCCCATGCACAAAGAGGTAAAGCTTGGTACGTTATTTGGTATACTTGAACTTGCTAAAGTAAGCGAGAAGGAGTTTTTAGAAAAGCTCTAGCCTCCCTCCCGCCCTTGGTGGGGCGGCGTGGGGCTTAGGCTAGGATCAGAGTCCTCTTAATGGTGTTATCTTTAGTCCTTTGACTTTCTTGAAATCCTTTACGTTGTCTGTAAGCACAGGCACGCCAAGCTCTAGGGCCTGCTGGGCTATCAAAGCATCGTTTATTCGCATATCTGCCTTGAACGCTAGGTCTATAGCACGCCTAGCCACCGTATCCGCTATGTCAACCCATACGGCATTTGGGCCATCCATAATATGTGAGACGCGCCTGTGCGATTCAGCCTTGCCTATCAATTTGGACAGCTTGTGGAAGGTTTCCGATATAGTTATGGCGTTGATATTGAATTCCGTGCTTGCATATTTTTCAATAGCGCTGCGCGCTACTGCATGCTCATCAGCAAGTCTGAAGTTCTGATTTGGGTTCCTAAGCCTGCAAAGTTACCAGGATCAGCGGTATCGCGATTAGGTTCCATGTCAGTTTGAATCATTGAGCTTAATTGTTTCATTAAGGGCTTCTTGGAGTTTTGGATCTTTCAAATGAAAAGTCTTGACTACCTGCCTAGCATTAGGAGATAGCCGTTTGTAGGAAAACTCAATTTTTGCCTTTGTCCTTTCGAGGCCTCTGGCGTCGAAGTAAGGATATATATCCATTTCAAAAAAGGTAAGACTATCTGCGTCCTTCAGTATATTTGCCTCTCGGTCTCCTCCCACTTCGTGGTGCTCAACTAAGTAACGAACTCGGTCGATTAGGGCCTCGGGAAAACCTGCATCTCCAAGTCGTTCACATATAATCTTTGCACTCTCCTTTGCATGTTGCTTCTTGAACTTATCGTAATCTTTGAAACTAGCCCGTTTCACTCGCCTAGCTTCTATAGTTCTGTCAATATCATGAGCTAGAGCTGCAATCTGTAGAGAAACCGAAGCGTTTGGTTCTATTTGCAAGACTAGCTCACGGGTGCGAGCCGAATGTTTCCTATCCTTCGCTCTGTCCATCAAATCCGAGCAGTCGTTGTGATCAAACAGGTCTTTCACGATGCCTTCTGCGATACTAAGATATTCGCTGTTTTCCTTGACGGCGTTTGAAACTATGCTCTCAATACCCATAGGATCACGGCTGTCAAGGTATCCATTCTGCTCCCTCTTTGCCTGGCGCTACGGAAAACGCCTGAATAACACAGTCGCAGAGCCTTAGGCTAGGTGCTAGACTACGCAGCAATATCAATGCGCTGCAAGTCCTAATGCGCAGTATAGTGCGCGGCTATGGGACAACCCTACGTTGGTCTGTTTGGCTATACCTTTTTCACGTTCTTTGCCCTAGGGCCGCGTTCTCCCTGCTCCACTTCGTACTCGACTACATCTCCTACTGCCAACATTGCTCCGCCTTCAACTGCAGTCTTGTGCACATATACGTCTTTTCCGTCGTCTCCTGTTATGAATCCAAAACCCCTTTCGGAGTTGAACATTTTCACTTTTCCTCTCAAGATATCACTTCACTGGCTATATATTGCATAGTATGGGTATAATTAAGTTGCGGTAGCGGGAGCTTTGGCGAACCTGCCGCGAAATTGGTCTTGTGTGCTGGGATTATCTGCTTGTTCCGTTCAGTTGACTTGCGAGCTTCGAATACTGCCTTGCGTCGTCTGAAAGTTTTTCTGCTGCTTTTGCACCCTCTTTGTCGCCGACCATGTTGTGCAGCGCTTCGGCGCTTTCAAAGAAGGTCATCGCCATACCTAGGATAAACTTGTGCCTTTCTGCGAATTTTCCAGCGTTGGCCAGCTCTGCTGCAGCCTGCTTCGTCTCCTGAGATCGTTAGATGGATATCCGTTTACGGGGTGGCATTATGAATTCCATAAGTCGCCCTGGAAGCCACGAGTTCGGTCATGGGGGAGGGGTCACGGGAGAATCTCTTCCATTGGGACAAACGTGTCGCCGACCTGCACACCTTTCTTCGATATGACGATTTTGGGTGCCTCCTTATCTATTTGCCCATCATTCCCGAGCCTATCCTTCCCGCCAGACGTCTCTGCGAGTTCTAGACTAACTCCGTCGTCTAAAAGGATTATCTTAGAGGGCACTCTGTAGCTATCGCCATCGTATCCTTGCATACCTTTTGGCAATGCCTCTGCCGTAAGTATTTGACCGTCTGGGCGGAAGGTTATCTCAGCACCATACTCTTCACGGGCACCATAGCCCCCATAGAAATTTATGGTAATCTTTTTGGCGGGTTCATGTGGATTATGGTCATTTTCACCCTTTATTATTACAACCGGATGTGCCATCAGAGCGCCGTTTATTTTTCTGAAATAAAGTTCGTGGGTCGTTTCTGTTGCAACAGCTAGCACTTTTTTTTCTTCGGTGCCATCCCTTCTCGCCGCTTTAAGTCCTTCTTTTTGTCCCTGCTCTTGTTTTTTCGTTTCCATTCTATCACCAATCATTAGTTATCGCGCTTCACCTGCTTGAAGGCAATGCTCGTGTCCAGCCCGGTAGTGAAGTATGCAAAAGGAACGAAGAGTGTGTCACCAACGCCTATGCCCTCTTTTGTTATGACAATTTCGTTATCCTTCAATGCTTCTAACTTGAATTCTGGATCTTCCCTTATGCTCGTATCGAGGCTCACTACGGTTGTTTCACCTTCAACCCGAACTACAGATTTGATTCTCTGGTGCCAGCCCCAACCCAACCCCAAACCTATTATTTCGGGCTTTGCCTCTTTCACGCTTATAATGCTATCATTATTCATATGCACATATGCTGCGATAGTTCTTTCAGACTGCATAAGTTCTGCTGTATACACCATCTCACCGGGCGATAGCCAGTGTTCTTTTCCATCTTCCAATTCGTGAGGAACGCCACTATCTCCTTCTATTTTCAGTATGAGACCTCCAGGGTTTTGGATTTCCATGCATACGTCACCGCCATGATTTTCTACATTCAATTTTCGTATTTCCCAGCCTTCTTCTGCTCGAATCATGCCGTTACGCGCATTGTTCTCCGCATATTTTGCGCCCATTTTCTCTATCATTCTATCACAAGTAATGTATAGAATTAGCTTGTATATATGGCTGTGCCATAAAGCATATATATCCGCATATGGTATATGTATATGATACCATGGAAAGGCACGTCTTCAGGTTTGGGAAGAACAGCATAGCGCTGATAATACCGAAGAAATGGGCAGATGCGAATGGGGTAATGCCGAGCAGCACTGTATTCTTAGACGAGGGAGATCGAGGAAACCTCACCGTATCTGCAAGGTCGAGCAGGAGGGAGGAGGTAGAGATTGACGCAAAGCCCGACACGAACCCGATATTCCTGAGCAGGTGGGTCGGCCTGCGCTATATGGGAGGTACAGGCAGGCTCAGGATTTATTCAGCAAAAGGCATAACGCAGAAACAGGTCGATGGTGTGTCAAAAAAGATAAACGAGGAATGCCCGGGCTTCCAGATAACGAGCCAGTCGAACAATGATATAGTCATAGAGGACTTTACCGACATACAGGAGGTCGACATAGAGAAGGTGATACTGAGGATCAGGGCGCTAATGCATGATAGTCCGAACTGATTCAGCAGGTGCCGGACTGGAACCGCCATCGACTTGGTGGAGGCTATGACGG
>JAJZEU010000006.1 GCA_021805625.1 Microcaldota archaeon | reverse complement strand
ATGATGTACATGATAGCGGACAACCAGAAGCCCTACAGGCTCTCAATAAGATCGGCACCGTTCATAAACCTCGCGGCGCTCAGGCACATAGCAAAGGGGGCAAGGATGGCTGACCTTTTTGCGATACTCGGAAGCCTCGACATTGTGATAGCGGATCTTGACAGGTAATGCAATGGACATTTCCACGGTCATAACATACGTTGCGTATGCAATCACAGTCTTCATGGTGCTGGGCATATTCGACTACACCTTCGGCTGGGCTGAGAGGAAGGTAATAGCGAAGGCGCAGACAAGGCACGGCCCAACATATGTCGGCAAGTTCGGCTTCTTGCAGAACCTTGCGGACCTTATAAAGCTCATGTCAAAGGAGAACATAATGCCTGACAGCGCAGACAAACTCGTTTTTGCGCTTGTGCCTCCGGCAATACTCGCAATCCTGATCTTTCTTGTAATGCTCATACCGCTGTATCCCGGCGGTGCCGCTTCTGCCATAAGCTTCGGCATCATAGCGGTTTTCGTGGGACTGTCTTTCCTGCCCGCACTCATCTTCCTCGGCGGTTGGAGCAGCGGGAACAAGTTCGCAAGGATAAGCGCGCAGCGCTCTGTCATAATGCTCCTCGGCTACGAGCTCCCCGTCCTTCTTGTAATAGCTTCGGTAGTGCTTGCTTCTGGAAGCTACAACTTCATCTCGATTGTAAGTGCGCAGCACGCCTGGTGGTTTGCGCTTACGATTCCGGTAGGGCTCGTTGTCCTCTTCATCGCAATGCTTGCAGAGTTCGAGAGGCCGCCGTTCGACATGAGGGAAGCAGATTCAGAGCTTATCGCCGGCTGGCTCACAGATGTGGGTGCTCCCATATACGCTGTTGCCCTCTTCATAGACTATACAAGGATGTTCCTGGGCAGCCTGCTCATAGCGGTTCTTTTCTTCGGAGGATGGAACGGGCCTGTGCTGCCGCCGCTCATCTGGCTGGTAGTGAAGGCGTTCATCATAGCGCTGGCGGTGATTGTTGTCAGGGCAACAACAGTAAGAATGAGGCTTGACCACCTGCTCAGGTTCGGCTGGTTCTGGCTTGTGCCGCTGGCGATACTCAACCTTGCCTTGGTATTTTTATTCTTTTTAAAATAAGGTAAAAACATGCTTGTTGAACCTCTCGCAAAAACCGCAAAGGCCCTTTCCGGGAAGAGGTTCACCGTACAGTATCCTGAAGAGAGGGAGCACGTGCCTGATTCCTACAGGGGCAAGCTCAGGCTCGACATGGAAACGTGCATAAGCTGCAGGGCCTGCGCGCTCATATGCCCAAACAGGACAATAGACATGGTAGACGTGGATACGAAAAGGGGAAAGACGCTTATGCCGCAGGTCAACCTGGAAAGATGCCTCTTCTGCGGACTCTGCGAAGAAATCTGTCCGCCCAAGTGCCTTACCCTTACGAAAAGCTACGACTTCGACGTGTACGACAGGAGGGAGCTTGTCAAGAGGCCCGAAGAACTCAGGTAGGTGATGAGATGTTCGCCGCATATGCATTCGTGGTGCTTTCAGCAATCCTCATATTCTTCGCACTGATGATATTCAAGTCGAAGAGGCTGTTGCATGCTGTGCTTGCACTGACGGGCGTGTTCTTCATGAGCTCCGTGGTACTTTTGCTTTTGGGCCAGCCTCTTGCAGCATTGCTACAGCTCGTAATACTGGTTGGGGGCATGTCTACATACCTTATCGTGGCCGTAGCGTCAGACTACGGCGAAGAAAAGAAGATGCACGGCTGGATCTTTGCGCTCGTCTTTACGCTGCTCTTCGCGGCGCTGATGCCCATGGCGCTCTTCTTCAGCTCCGGATACTATCTCTCTTCCGGCTCTGGAAACTTCATCTCTGCTGCGGCAAATGACCTGGACTCTTACCCATACCTCTTCTTCGTCATTGCGCTGCTCGTTGCCGCTAGCTCCATAGGCAGCGTCCTCCTCATAAGGAAGGTTATCAGGCTGATGACATGATACTCGGCATTGCATATCCATTGATGCTTTCGTTCGCGCTGCTAGCTATAGGCATTGCTGGCGTTATAGCGAGCAGGCACTTCATCATAATGATGCTTTCGATAGAACTAGCCTTCGTTGGCAGCATAATACTGCTGCTGGGATTCTTTGACATGATACAGGGCGTTTCGCTCGCCATGCTGCTGCTGGCAAGCATATGGGCCGTGCTCGTTGCAGAAGTTAGCGGGATCGTCGTGTTCTACATATATATAAAGAAGAGGGGTATGGGATTCGACGTTTCCGCATTTTCGAGGCTGAGGGATTAGCTTGATAGCTTTGCTTACATTGGTTCCGCTGCTTGTCGCGATACTGGCAGTCGCGGCGATGAGGAGGCATTACAGGCACGTGGCGAAGATTGCTATTGCTGCCAGCTTCGTCTCTTTCATAATGCTCTTCTTCGTGAAAGAGGGCACATTCGCAATGACGTGGTTCAGCGTGGGAGGCTACTCCTTCCAGCTCATAAGCGCAATCGCTCCAATCAACCTGCTTCTGCTTTTCATCGTTGCAGGGGTAGGCACTATCGTGATGTTCTACTCCAACGGCTTCATACGCCTCCCGACCGAGCAGAGGAGGTTCTTCGTAGAGATGCTTGCCTTCGAGGCCGCGATGATGGGTTTCGCCATGTCAGGCAACTTCATCTTGCTCTTCGTGGCGTGGGAGTTCCTGAGCCTGACAAGCTACCTCCTCATACAGTTCTGGGGCACGAGGCATAAGGCGGCAAGGTCTGCAAGGAAGGCGATGACAACGGTGCTCATAGGCGACATTGCGCTGCTTGCCGCCATTGCGATATTCTGGAACGCATTCGGCACGCTGACATTCTCTGCTATACTTTCCTCGGGGGTACAGGCATCTGATGAGCTCTATGCTGCAGGCATACTGCTAGTTGTTGCAATCTTCACGAAATCTGCGCAATTCCCATTCAGCGAGTGGCTGCCGGATGCGATGGAGGGGCCTGCTCCGGTATCGGCATACCTGCATTCTTCTACAATGGTCAAGGCTGGTGTGTTCCTTGCTGTGGTGCTTGCCCCGCTCCTCGCAAAGCTCAACGTGCTTCACCTTCTTGTACCGTTCGGCATTGTCACGCTGGTGCTTGCGGCGCTGAACGCTAGCAAAGAGAAGCAGATTAAACGCGTTCTTGCATACTCCACTGTGCAGGAGCTCGGCATAATGATTGCTGCCGTAGGTGCTGGTGCGTATGCTGCTGCGATATATCTCTTCTTCGCGCAGGCCTTCTATAAGGCGCTCCTCTTCTTCAGCGCTGGCTCGGTGATGAATGCTACAGAAAATGAAGGCATAGAGGACATCTCGGGCCTCAAGTCCAACAGGCTGCTCTACTATTCCACGCTCTTCGGCGTGCTTGCCCTGGGGGGGTTCGTGCCGTTCGACGGGTTCTTCTCCAGTGTAGGCATAGGCAGCGCATTCGCTGCCAACCTTGCGGTTTATGCTGTCCTCTCGCTCGTGGGCATGCTTACCAGCTTCTACATATTCAGGTGGTTCTTCAGCATATCGAAGAAGAGCGCATCGCGCCACATCGCAGCAAGATATGAGATGCAGCCCAAAAGCATGGTGTACAGCGCTGCGCTCATGGCTGTGCTCACTCTCGCTGCATCTGTGTTTCTCTTCTATCCTGTATTCCCTGCGCTGGCCGGGCTCTGGAATGGGATAAGGGTTTCATGGATTGATGCTGCTATCGAGACCATGCTAGCACTCGCTGGCTTTTATATCGGCTACCTTGCCTTCTACAAGAGAAGGATAGGCTGGAACATTGGGGCACTGCGGCACATCGTTTACAATGCCGATGGCATGAACGCTTTCTACATGCTCGCTTCCGCATTCGTCTACAGGCTTTCGGAGAGCATAGACATGTTCGACCTCTACCTCAACGACCTCTTCGAATACATAGGACATGTTGCAAGCAGGACAGGAGAGGCGCTCGGGCACATTGCCAACGGCAACGTGAACGCTTATGCCCTTGCATATGCGCTGGGCGTTATCGTGCTGCTCGTGATCGTTTTCGTGATGCTCATATGATACCAATACTGCTCTTGTTGCTGGCCGTTCCGGCCATCGGCGCCATAGCGAGCTTTTTCGCAGGCAATAGGCATGCAAACGCATTTGGAGCTGCCATAGCGCTGATAAACCTTGTGATAGGCCTTGTCGCGCTGCACTATTTTGTATCAGGGGCACAGCTTGCCGAATCTTATTTCTACATACCGCTGCTGAACATAGATTTAGGGCTTAGCATGACAGGCACTTCCCTCTTTTTAGTGCTCCTGACTGTAGTCGTGTTTGCTGCTGCGGCAATCTCAAACATGTACTTCATAAAAGAAAATGCAAAGGGCTACAACGCGCTCTTCCTCTTTGTAGAGGCTACTGCGCTGGGCCTTTTCATGGCTGCAAACCTTTTCTTCTTCTACATATTCTGGGACCTGTCGATAGTGGCGCTCTTCTTCATATTGTTCAGGTTTGGAGGCTATGACAGAAGATACGCTGCCATGAAGTTCATCATCTATTCAATAGTTTCAAGCTCGCTGCTGCTCATAGCCATACTTATGCTTTACGTGTATTCTCCGGGGCACTCGTTCAGCATATCGTACATCGCTGCTGTAGCGGCATCGATACCGAGAAATGCGCAGCTTGGGATTCTTGCGCTGCTCATGCTTGCGTTCATGATAAAAGTGCCGGTCTTCAAACTGAATAATAGATTGTGCGAATTTACCGGGTGTTTTATCGTTCAGTGGAAAACGCCATTGCCCGTCTCCGGCAATGCGTGCAGCCAATAAATTCCCGTTTCG
>JAJZEU010000121.1 GCA_021805625.1 Microcaldota archaeon | reverse complement strand
CATCTTTTGCGTATACTTTCAGCTTGCTTGCCCCCTGCCTGTAGTATGTGGCAGCCCACCTTGCAGCGACATCGGGCGCAATCTCGGGGTCCAGAAAGAGCTCAGCTTCCTTTTCAGCTTCGCTTCTCGCCGACACTACAAGGTTACCTTGGTAATCCTCATAAACCCTCACGGAATTTTTTTCATTTACCTTATTCTGTTCCACCCATGTCTTCGGTATAACTATTGCCCAGCTCTTCTCCCCAAATTTGAATATATGCTTTTCCATCGTATATATAACTATATACGGATATATATATTATATCCCCAAATTATATATATCAGAATAGTCATATTACCATTTGGTGATGCAACGGCTATCAAAAGGCGAGGCGCAAGAATTCTGAAATCTGCGCTTGAGATATCGGGTATCAGCTACAGAACCGGAAAGAACAGAGATGAGTTGGCCGTTTTGCTGGATGAGGCAGTGCCCCGCCCTGCCTCACAGAATGAATTGGAGATTAGTGGCGTGATAAACCGCATAATCCGCGCATCAGGAGAAGGGAGAAATACGCCTTCTCTGCTCAATGAACTCAGAAAGCTCGTTTCATGCGCAGCATGGGATTAAACGGTGATACAATGGAAGAAAAAGAAAAACAAATACGTGGAACTCCAAACGAAAACGAAATAGGTAAAACCACATACGACATCGTAAGGGACACGATAGCTAAAGAAGTGTCCATACTGCATAACCATCACATAGGTAAATGGTACACATCGACATACAGGGACAAATCGACGCTAGTCCTAGACATGCGCTCCAAGTTTTTGGGTGACTACTCTGCACGCGCGGAAATATCAGTAGAAGCGGGTGGAGGTTTAACGATCACTGTGCTTGAGAGCTTGAATGGTGGGACGGAATCCCGTATCGTATTGGACATGGACAATGGAGAAATGAAGACCTTCGAACCAGGCGACTGGATGTTCTATTTTGTCGAGCAGGCAGAAAAAATTCAAAATGAGGAAAGGGAGCGAATTAATAACGAAGGAATCACGCAAGGAAATGCAATACTCGACGAAATTAGGCGGTATTTGGCTGATTTGAATGTGAAGGAGGATTTGAAAGATTCTCAGAGAAATTAGCCATGTGCAGCCTGGGATTAAATGGTGATACAATGGAAGAAAAAGAAAAACAAATACGTGGAATCGCAAACGAAAACGAAATAGTAAGCAACATAGGAGCTAAGATAGCTAAAGAAGCATCCATACTGCTGGAACTCAACAAACGTCACCCAATAGGTGACATATGGAAGAACTCGAACGAATCGACGCTAGTCCTAGACGTGGGCTCCGGCTATTTCACCGGCTCTTCTGATGGCTACTCTGCACGCGCGGAAATATCAGGAAGTGCTGGAAATTTAAGGATCATTGTGATTGAGAGTGGTAAGACGGAATCCCGTCTCGTATTGGAAATAGAAAATACAGAAATGAAGACCTTCGAACCAGGCGACTGGATGTCCTATTTTGCCATGCATGCAGAAGAGATCATAGAAGGAAAAAAACTATTCGACGAAGCAATTAGGGAACCAGACAACCGGACGCTCGAATTCATCAGGCAGGCAGAAGAGATCATACAAGGGAGTGAACGACTCAACGAAGAAATTAGTCAGTATTTTAGTCAGTATTTTAGGCATTTGAATGCTTCGAAGAGAAATTAGCCGGGCGTATATTGGTTATTGGTGATACAATGGAAGAAAAACAAATAAGTGGAATCAAAAACGAAAACAAAATAGGTGGAACCGCATACAAAATAGGTAACGCGATAGCTAAAGAAGCGTTCACACTGCAGGAGCTCAACGAACGTGGCCAAATAGGTAAACATTACACATGGACGAACTCGAACAAATCGACGCTAGTCATAGACATGGGCTCCGAGTTTTTGGGTGACTACGATGCATGCGCGGAAATATCAGGAAGGGATGGAAATTTAAGGATCATTGTGGGGGAGCGCACTTGGCCTGATAAGATGAAATCCCGTCTCGTATTTGAAGTAGAAAATGGAGAAGTGAAGATCTCCGAACCAGGCAACTGGATGTTCTATTTTGTCGAGCAGGCAGAAAAAATTCAAAAGGATGAAAGAGTGCGAATTAATACCGAAAGGATTGCACAAGGAGAGGAACAACTCAACGAAATTAGGAAGTATCTGAATGTTTTGGCGCAGGCTTTGGATCCTTTGAAGAGAAATTAGCTGGTCTTATATTGGTGATACAATGGAAGAAAAACAAATAAGTGGAAGCACAAACGAAAACAAAATAGGTGGAACCGAAATAGTACGCATGATAGCTGAAGAAGCGTTCAAACTGCAGGAACTCAACAAATCGACGCTAGTCATGGACAAGAGCTCCAACCCTGTTGATGGCAACGTTGTATACGCGGAAATCGCGGAAATATTAGCAAAGGGTGGACATCTGAGGATCATTTTGAAGAATATCTTTTGGACCGGTGAGATGAAATCCCGTCTCGTATTTGAAGTAGAAAATGGAGAAGTGAAGACCGTCGAACTAGGCAACTGGATGCTCGACTTCGTCAAGCAGGCAGAGAAAATTCTCAATGAGGAAAGAAATGAGGAAAGCAAGCGAATTGGAAAAGAACTACTCAGCGAAATTGGGCAGTATTTGAAAGGTTTGAATGAGGCGCAGGCTTTGGATTTGGATGTGAAGAGAGATTAGCTGGTCTTATATGGTAGAACCAGCGTGAGGAAGTTCAAAGCCCCGAAAATCAGAGATAGAAGAGCGATAAGGAAGACCTCAGAAGGCAGGCAACAAAAGCCTTCCCATGCTGCCTGGGAAGGGAATGACCGTTACTTCAGTTTTGCCGCATCTATCTCAAGGGCCTTTGCAATCTGCTCCTTGCTTGTTGCATCTATCTTCTCGGCGAGGAACTCAAGATGCGCTATGTTGCATTTTCTTTCCCTCGGCCTTATCGCCGTTATGACGCCAACATAATTGCTGTCTATCGCTTTCGTTATCACAGCTCTGCTTCCCGCGTCCCTTCCAAACTTCTTAACACAAACCCTTCCTATTTCCACAAGAGCCAAACAACCACCTAGTGTGCCATAAGCTGCAGAACGTACTCCCTGTGCCTCATGCCTATCTCGTTGAGCTTCATCTCTCCGTTTTCAATCCTGCTTGCCAGCTTTATCACGTCGCCAGTGCACCTAGCGCAAAGCACTCCTCCAAAGGCCCTCGCATTGCTCTTCCTTGTTCGCCCCTTGGCATTCCTTATGCTGATTCCGTTGAGCTCAGCCCTGCATATCGCGCAGTGCGGCATCGACGGGGCCCTCCTCTCATAATGCACTACGTTCCTCTTCTTCGGAGTGACTCTCTGCCTTCTTGCAAGGCTCCTTGATCTCTGCATCGGTTTCGGCACGTTTTGCACCTTTTCTAATTTTTATGTCAAGTCTTATGCTTCGGCTTCCTTAAATACGTTGCTATGCCTGCACTGCCTGCTGGCTCGCTTTCGCCTTTTTCCTTTTTGCCTTGTCTCTGGCCATGAGGCTGAACGAGCCGACAAATCCTGATACAAAAAGCGTAAGTATGAACACTGCGCTGTAGTTTAGATTGAATGAAAATACAGAGGCTACGATGCTCTTGGCAGTTATGCCTAGCAGCGGAAGCAGCATCGGCAGCAGCAGGTAGTATACAATTATGAAAATAGGGAAGATGACGATCATGGGCTTTATCTGGTTCTTCATGCTCTCGGAGGTAAGCTTCATTAGCTCGGCCTGTTTTGCCTTGAGCTCGTCCGCGCCGGCGCTGTTCTTCGAGAGGTCGGTGAGCTCCTTCGTCTTCTGCTTCATGATTTCCTGTATCTCATAAACCCTTTCCATCTTCACAAGTCTGCGCTGCAGCGCTATGGTAAGCAGGGTATACGCGACAGCAAATGCAACAATCATCACAGTGGCAAACATCTTCACTACCTGAATATTTCTTCAGCAGCAGCTTCAAGCTCCTTTAATGTATTATCCAATTTATCCTCCTTGTTTTTTATGATATATATAGGTATGCCAAAGAATGACGCAAAAGCAGATATGAACGAAATGTTGACAGTCCGCTGCTGGTCTATCTCCTCTATGCTCTCATCCTCCCTTTTCCTTGTTGCATCCCTTTTCCTCCTTCCGGCTATCTCTCCTGCGGTCGCATCTATGTATATGAAGGCGCTGAGGCCCTTGAGCTCTTGCAGTTCCTTGATGGAGAAGCCAGGCACGTACCTGTTGCCTCTTTTTACTGTGGCATGGGTGTCAACTATTATGTTGCCGTCCATCTTGTTTATGCTCTTGAAGGCCTTCAGCCTCAGGTCCGTAATCTTTTCAGGACTGAGGTATCTGAGCTTGTCCCTTTCCTCCGCCGCACCTTCAGCAACGGCGACGTCGAGCATCTCCGTGCCGACATTGACGGTTTTGTGGCCCTTTTTGAGGTTTCCCATCACTGTTGTTTTGCCGGCACCAGGGGTACCCATTAGGACGGCAACCCTGTTCATCAAACCAACAGAAGGCAGGAATGGGCACTGATGGCTAAAAGCAGCATCAGTCCCCCTCTCCCATACCGGCTCCGCCAGGAGGCATGCCTCCGCCTGACGACTTTGCCTTGGAGCTTATCATATCGTCTATCCTGAGTATGATCTCAGACGCCTCGGCTGCGCTTGCTATGGCCTGCTCCTTTACCTTGAGCGGCTCTATGACGCCGTTCTTCTCCATGTTCCCTATCTCATTCTTGAATACATCCACTCCGAAGGCTCTTCCTTCTTTGTTCTTGTGCCTGCTCCTCAGCTGCACTAGCGTGTCAATGGAGTCCATCCCAGCGCTCTC
>JAJZEU010000052.1 GCA_021805625.1 Microcaldota archaeon | reverse complement strand
CATCAGGTTGCCGTAGTTCGCGAGCATCCCGTTTATCTGTTCCGCAACGTCTATGCTCGGCGCCAATATTACATTATGCACTTTTCTTGTTTTGCCAGTGCTTTCGAAGATGTTTGCCACCTCCACGCTGAGTATGAATCTTGTCCCGGTTGCCGAGCCCTTCAGCTTGTACAATCCGCTTTCCGCTTCCACGAGGTCTTTCTTGATCTCATCAAGCCAAAGCGGGTGCGTGAAGTCTCCTGTGCCTATGAGCCCTATGCCCTTCTGCTTCGCAGCGGTGTCCATTGCCCTCAGCGTTATGCTTTGGCTGCATGCCATCGAAAACCTGGAATGCACATGAAGGTCTGCTATTATCTCCAACATTCTCACCCGATTGCGAAGCGCTTACTTGCTTGCTGTTACTCCATTCTTTGGGCAGAGCCCGCTGAGCAGGCACTGGCTGCAGAGCGGCACAGTCGACTGGCAGATTTTGTGCCCATGCTGCTTAAGCACGTATGCAATGTTGTGCCAGGCCTTCCTGTCCACTATGCGCATAAGATCCTGCTCTATCTCTTCTGGTTTCTTGCTCTTGCTGAGCCCTATCCTGTATGAGAGCTTCATCACCCACGTGTCTACAGGTATACCCTCTACTATCCCAAAAGCGTTTATCAGTATGGTGTTTGAGGTCTTCCTTCCTATGCCCGGCAGCTCTAAAAGCTTCTCCATCTCCCTTGGTACCTTCCCACCGTATTTTGATTCTATGGCCTTGCATGCCTCCATTATGTTCTTCGCCTTGTTTCCGGCAAAGCTGACCCTTTTCACGTATCCGATGAGCTCTTCAGGGTTTGCTGCGGCATAGTCATGGGCAGTCCTGTATCTCTTGAAGAGTTCAGGCGTTATGGAGTTGACAATCTCATCTTTTGTCTGCGCAGAAAGGATTGCAGCCACAAGCAGGTCTATCGGCGTCGAGAAGTTGAGGTAGTATGCTGCGTTGGGATACTCCTTCTTGAGCGCGTCTATCGCTTTCCTGGCTTCTGCGCTGCTGAGAAGCTTGAATCCCACGGCATTACCCAAGCTTGTATCCTATATCCCTTACGAATTTTCTCCTTTTTGCCCTTTCCTCGCTATCTTCGGTTCCTTTCGCTATGCTGCCGTCTATTATGCCAAGCACCGCCCTTCCGCCATTGTCCTCTCCCACAACTGCCTTGGTGGGGTTTGCCGTGGCACAGTAGATGCCTGCAACCTCATGCACCTGCTTTATACTGCTGGTGACATTTATTGGAAAGGCGCCTGTGAAGAGTATCACAAACGTGTGGCCAGCACCTATCGCCAGCGCGTTCTTTGCGGCAAGCTCCCTTAGTGCATCGTCGTTGCCCTCGCTTCTCACAAGGCATGGTCCGCTTGCCTCTACAAAAGCCACGCCGAATTTTATGCCAGGCGCTGAATTTGCCATGGCCTCATAAAGGTCCTCGACGCTTTTTATGAATCCTGCGTGGCCTATTACAAGCTGCATCTCATCCTTCTTCTCGATTGGAACAACGCTCATTTCCATGCAAACACGCAAATGCAATTACGGAGATATCCTGTTCCTGTCCCTGGGGAACATTGTGCATTCCCTGATATTCTTCCTTCCGGTTATCTGCATCGCAAGCCTCTCAAGCCCTATGCTCCATCCGGCATGCGGAGGCGCCCCGTTCCTGAAGGCATTTATGTAGAACTCGAAGTTCTTCGGATCAAGTCCGCGCTTATTCAGCGCTTCTACAAGCAGTTCGGGTATGTGTATCCTCTGCGCTCCGCTGCAGATCTCCATGCCCCTGTAGAGAAGGTCGTAACTGTTGCTTATTTCTGGGTTCTTCCTGCTTGGCATGCTGTAGAACGCCCTTATCTTTGTGGGATAATCTTTTACGATGAGTATCTCTCCGAAAAGATTGCAAAGCGCCTTTTCCTGCTCCCTGCTGAAGTCGCTCCCGAACTCTATTGCCGAGCCATTCGCGTTGAGCTTGTCAACGGCTTGCTTATATGTTATCTCGGCTGGTTTTGGAATTTCGAGCTTGGCTCCAAGCCTTTCAAGGTCGGATGCATTTCTCTTCCCTACCTCTTTGAGCATGTAAACCATTGTATGCTTGAGCATTCTTATTGCATCTTTGTGGTCGGCGAAACCAATCTCTATATCCATCTGGGTTATTTCATTGATGTGTTCTGGTGTGTTGAATTTTTCTGCCCTGAAGACAGGCACGATCATGAAGACCCTGTCAAATCCGCCTATGACAGCAAGCTGCTTGTACAGCTGCGGGGACTGTGCAAGGTACGCCTTCTTCTCGAAGTACTGCACAGAAAAGAGGTCTGCCCCTCCTTCGGTCGATTCAGACACTATTGAAGGCGTGCGTATCTCTATGAAGCCTTTCTTCGTCAGTGCGTCCCTGAATGCCTTCAGTATTGTGGATTCTATGTTGAATATTGCGGTGCTTTCAAGCCTTCTCAGGTCGATGTAGCGGAAGTCCAGCCTTACGTCAAGGTCTGCTGGCACTTTGCCTGTTACCTCAAATGGAATAACAGCCGAGATTGGATTCAGATTGGTTACCTTCTTAGGTATGATCTCGAAGCCGCTCCTTGCCTCCGCGTTCTTCTTTATGGTGCCTTTTACCGTTACTACGCTCTCCTTCGGCATTCTCATCTCATTCAGCACAGAGCCGTCTGCATCTCCAGCCTTTGCCGTTACCTGGACAATACCCGTGCGGTCGCGCACCTGCATGAAAACGATCTTGCCTATGTCCCTTATCTCGTGCAGCCACCCTGCCACCGTCACCTCCCTGCCCTCCATTTCTGCATCGAGCTGGTTTATGTAGTGTGTACGTAGGATAAACTCACCACTTAGTATCAATTACACAAAGAATATATAGTTTGTCTGCTATTGCTTCTAGACACAAAATGGCATCCGTTGCGACGATAATGCACAAGCACATCGTTGGGGTAGCAGTCGGAACACAGCTGAAGACAGCCCTCAGGCTGATGAAGCTTAACAGGGTCTACCTGGTTCCCGTCCTGAAAGAGGGCAAGCTTGTGGGGATCCTTACATCGAAGGTTGCCGAAGAGAAACTGGCCAGTGGAAATGATGCGACTGCAGGTCAGGCGATGGAAGCTCCTTTTGCCTTTGTGCCAGAAGATGCCGGCATAGAAGAAGCAGCAATGATGCTGGTCTCAAACAAGATAACAAGATTACCAGTAGTGAACAACAGGAGAGAGATGAAATGCGTGGGGATAGTCACGTCCACCGATCTGGTCGCAGTTAAATCTTGAACGGCAAAGCAAGAAAAAGGAAAACAAAAGAAAGGAACTATTTTTCAAGCACAATCTGTATCGCGCTTACTTTCGACTTCGAACCGTCTTCATTCATAAGCTCTTCAGAGCTTATGGAGACGTTCTTCAAGGTTGCATCATGCAAGAACCTGTTTCTAGCAATTTCCGCGACATCCACCGCTCTTGAGATTGTGTTGCCCCTGGCCTTGAGGGTAACACTCTTTGCACCATTGTTGAATTGCGTCACCACAGCCAGCACGTAGTTCATCGCCGGCTTCTTGCCTACATATACCACATTTTCTGGCATAGCCGTAGCAGTTGCCACTGCTTCTCCCCTATTTTCTCCTGCTTCCTCATTTGCCATAGAATTCACCAAAGTTTTTACAGCATGATGTGACGCTTGTGCAATTTGAATTCACATATACATTGTAGCCAATCCTTTATATACTTTGAGCAAATGGGCTCACCTCCTGTTTGCTTCCTTGCCGGTTATTGCTTCATGCATAGAGTACCTCATGACCACCATAGCCTTCAGCTTGTCTATGTCCGCATAGCTTGCCCTGTCAGCGGTCTTCTCCGCCTGCTTGAACTTGTTCGCATATGCGTTGAAGGCCGTCTTCGCAGCGGCGAGCGCATCTCGCTCGTGCGCATTTCCTATTTTATCCGAGCTAGTCATCTCCTTCTTCCTGTCAGTACCTATATCATACCTCGGCGCAAAGCACACAGCCCCAAATGTAGCCGCTATCTTGTTTGTCATCGCATCGGTGTTCTTCTTGTCGCCTGCAACTATAACTGGTGTACCTGCGGACTTGATAGAATCAACGAACCACCTTAACCCTGCAAACCTCTTTGTCGCGAGAAGGAGTATATTGCTGTTTAGATCCAGCACCGCCAATGCGGATGCCTTTCCAGGGTCAATGCCTGCAATCACGTGCACCATAAAATCATGGCTTCTGTTTCTGACATCTGAGTGCGGTCTCCGCCTCTGCACAATTCATAGCGGAACGCCTCCACCCTCCAGATAAGGCGGAACGTTACCTGCAAATGCTCCCATTTGCGTAGCATATGGCACTGCCAGCGGTTTGCGGTATCGCAAGGTACTGGCAATCCGCTATTGCCACTGGAGTTGAGGTAATGTTGTAGTAGCTTGCGAGGTATCCCTGTGCATCTATTGCTGATGTGGATCCCGCCACGCATGTTCCAAGCGCCGTGAGATTTAACCCAGAATAGTTCGCTATGGAATTGAGTTCCGAAGGCGGCATGTATGCATTGGAATATGCAGATTCAAGATTCGGCACAAATTTTGAGAAGGAGCCCTGCTCCGAGGCGCAGAGTATGTATTTGCAACTATAGGGCCTGGGGGGGATTTGGTCGAGATCAGGAGAGGAGGCGGAGTGGAATTTGAGTTAAGTGTAATATTGGAATTATTTGTTACCCATTTTAAATTTTTTATTAGATCAAGCATTGCAAATACGTTAGAAATTGCTCTTTCTTGATGGGTAGAGATTTGGCTTGAATGCAGATGGAGATTACTAAACCAATTAGTCTATATTTTCTAATCATATTTCATTATTATAATTTCTTATAAATAGTAATAGCTATTTGTCATTCTGTTAATTGTG
>JAJZEU010000009.1:453-4970 GCA_021805625.1 Microcaldota archaeon | reverse complement strand
CGCTAGCGGCTTATATACATTGCTCAGCCATTATGCATGGTTCATATGAATCTGTTTGAGCTTAGAATTTTATGTTGTTTTTGGTGTGAAATATGGCTAGGAATATAGGCGTGAAACAGCTAGGCTACACTCTCAAACCCCTAGTGGCTTAGGGAGTTCAACTCTCTCCCCCTGCACATTCTTACACTTTCTTATGACTACACTTTACTTAATTGTATGATTTGTAGTCATTATGACCACAATATTTAAATATCTGTACATTGTAGTCATACTATGGCATTCATCGAAAAGCAAAACCATGGCGGGCATTTGTACTATTATCTAGCAAAGAGCATACGAACTAAGGAGGGCAAGACCAAAAAATTCAGGATTCTTCTCGGCAGGGCGCTTCCATCTAAAGCCGAGCTTCAAAAAGTACTTGCAAGACTTGATAAGATAGCGGCAAAGGAGCGGAGAATCGGGTGGCTATCTGACGAGATCATAGAGCAACTAGAGGATTTAAGGTCGTCTATATTGATATTTAAGAAAACCCCTGGAGATATTCTACCGAAGGATTTTTTGGTGCGCTTCACGTATAATACCAATGCAATAGAAGGCAATCGCCTTACCTTAAGGCAGACGGCTCTGTTGCTCGCAGATAAAATCGCACCGGAGGGAGCAAGCTCCAATGATGTAATCGAAGCACTGAACTCCGAAGATGCATGGGAGTTCATTAAGCCATATAAAGGTCAGTTCGACAATGCGTTCCTGCTCAGAGTCCAATACCTGATAACGAAGAGCACATCGTGCAGAATGCAGGGAGAATACAGAGATAACGAGGTAAGAATACTAGGGTCGGATTGGATTCCTCCACTGCATTCTAAAGTGCAGATCCTGATGAACAAAATTTTCAGTGCCTACTCTAAACAAAAGCAGGCCATGCATCCTGTAGAGCTTGCCTCTTGGGCGCACTGCAATATCGTCCAGGTACACCCGTTTACTGATGGTAACGGAAGGACTGCCAGGCTTGTCATGAACTGGATGCTGATCAAGAATCACTTTCCGCCTGTTGTCATAGAGGTCAAAAACAAAGAGCGCTATTACAATGCTATAGAAGAAGCAGATAAGGGCAAAACCATCAATTTCGCCAATTTCATCGCGCAGCAACTTCTTGAGCAGTATGTCGCCAGCAGGCCGGATATGATTAAAGTAGTGCCTGCAGGCAAGTAAACCGCTTAACTTTTCCAAATCCAGAATCTGTGGAATTGCCGTTCCACAGATACTTTTATAGTTTTGACTTGTGAAAAGGGTAGCATGGCAACAATAGGCACCCCTCAGCAGCAAGCCGGCATACTGAGCTTCTACGATGCGCCGTCAAAAGGGCCTCTCGTAAGCCCAAAACTTGCAATCGCCCTGGTGGCCGTATTTGCTGTTATCGTGCTGATCTTCGACCACTTCGCTGCGCTCTGATCAGGCAAGCTCGAACTGGTCCTTCCTCCTTTCGCTTACATCCCCGTTTTCTGCAAGCAGGTAGAGTATGGCCCTTGCGGCATCTTCGCTGATTCCTATTGCCGTGGATATTTCGTCTATTCTGTCCTTGCCGCCGCTGAGGCTCTCGATAATCTTGCCGCTGTACCGATCAAAGAAAGAACGCAGCACAATGTAGAACTTCTTGTTGAAGGCCCTTGTTCCCAGAACGAGCCCCTGCCTTATGCTTTCCTCCAATGCAAGGGAAAGGCTTGACGCCTCGGCCTCTGTGGGCAGGACTATGAAACCCTGCTCCTCAAGCTTCTTCACGTTTGCGTTGCCAGGTATGCTCTCTTTTATTGCCTGGAATGCCGCGTGCTGCACTGGCGTCTGCTGGGCGCTCTGCTGTACCCTGTATTGCGCACTTTGCTGCTGCTGGGGCTTCTTCCTCATCAGGAAATTGTCGTAAACTTCCCTTTGGATGCTGTAGACCGGGACGCTGCTCTTCTTGCTCTGGTACAGCTCTACCGCCTTCTTTGATATAAGAGATTTGAGCACCGGAAGCTCCACATCGCTCAGCTTCTTCTTGACGTTTTCTTCGGTTCTGTCGCCGTACCTGAAAGTGTCGAGCTTCTTCAGCACGTCCAGCTCCTCTGTGGAGAAGCGCCCGGCTGGCACCTCGTTCCTTCTGCTGAGCAGCTTGGCTATGTCAGATTTCTTCGCAAAAAGGAAGGAGCTGACGTTGTACCTGAAGAAATCCACCTCGTCGCTCTCCGAAAGCTTCAGGGCTTCGGTAACCTCGAACGGCAGGTATATGACAAGCTTGTTGTTGTGCTTGTATATTTTCACCATGCGACCCCAATTCCTATTATATTTTATAGCTTCTATTATAGATATTGAAGTATGCAAATGCAAAAGCTAAAAGTGTTTGCAGGGCGCGGAAACAAAAGCATAAGCCCTGGGGAAATGAGGGCGTTGGAGCTTAATGCATACGGGCTTGGGATAACGCCTGCGCGGCTCATGGAGAATGCAGGCAAGGCAGTGGCTGATTTTGTCGAAAGCAGGTTCAACAACAAGAAAAGAGTGCTCATAGTGTGCGGCACTGGAAACAACGGCGGCGACGGATTTGTTGCTGCAATGCGCCTGCAAAAAAAACAAGATGTCAGTGTGCTGCTCGTCGGCGAGGAAGGTTCAATAAAGCAGGGCCCGGCGCGGCTAGGCTTTTCTGCGTTGAAAAAATCAGGAATAAGGATATCGTATGCTTCCGAAGGGCGTGCAAAGGATATCTTGCATGGTGCTGACGTAGTGATAGATGCGATATTTGGAACCGGATTCCATGGGAGCATGCCGGAGCTTGCTGCTGAGGTTGCAAAGCAGATGAATGCGGCGCGCAAGCCTATTGTTGCCGTTGACGTGCCCTCTGGACTCGGTGACGATGGGAAGGCAAGCAAAGATGCGGTGAGGCCAACGTACACTGTTGCGTTCCACAAGAAGAAACTTTGGTGCAATGCACACAATTCCGGAAAGATTGTAGCAGAGGACATAGGCATACCGCTTGAAGCGGAACTCTTCACAGGAACAGGTGATGCCTACATGGCGTACAGAAAACGGAGCGCGTTCTCAAGCAAGAACGCGAACGGGAGGGTTCTTGTAATAGGGGGAAGCGGCACGTATCATGGTGCCCCATTGATGGCAGTAAACGCAGCAAACAACGTTATCTCTGCGCTGCGGGTGGGAGCTGGTTATGCGATAGCGTGCCTCCCGAAAAGAGTTGCAGATGCCGCAAGGGTACTTACTGTCAACATTATAGTGAAGGACCTTACTGGAGAAAAGCTTGTGAATGCCGATCTTGCAATGCTCAAGAATGAGGTTGCAAGAGCGAATGCGGTTGTCGTAGGACCGGGCTTGGGAAGGGATGACGAAACGCTGCGTGCGACTGCAAAGCTCATAGAGTTTTCGGCAAGGAGCATGAAGAAAGTAGTGGCTGATGCTGATGCATGCTATGCTGTGCAATTCATGCACGGGAGGCTGAACAGAAACATTCTTTTCACTCCCCATGACAGGGAGTTTGCACAGATGTTTGGTTCTGTTCCCAGACAGGAATCTGAAGCTGCTCTTATTGGCAGGGCTAAGCTGGCGTTAAGATGGGCCGGAAAGCTCAACGCGACGATACTGCTCAAGGGGCACAACACAATCATTACAAACGGCGACAGGATAAAAATAAACAGAAGTAGATCGGCAGCGCTTGCTACGATGGGCACGGGCGATGCGCTCGCTGGCATAATAGGAGGCTACGCCGCTGCGGGTGCAGGAACGTTCGAAGCCGCGGCCGCTGGGGCATACCTGCATTCAAGGATTGCCGATGAGTTCGCAGAGCAGTTCGGCGAGCACATGATAGCAGAAGATATAATAGGCAGAATACCGAAAACCTTGAAGGAGATTGAGGATAGCTTTAGGGCTTGAACAATCCATAGCCCGCAATTCCACACGCTTCGGCGGTGGGTTAGGGCGAACCAAAAAGCAAATATAAGTATAATAACACATAAAATACGATGGCCATAATGCAACTGACACAAAAAATAAGGATTTTTCCCGACAGGGAACAGCAAACATTATTATGGGTGCTCTCGGAAAAATGCAGACTCATTTATAACTTTGCTTTGTCGGAACGAAGAGAAGCGTATTCAAACGGAACTAAAGGCATAACCTACTACAAACAACAGAATGACCTTCCAAAGATAAAGAAGAAATATCCCGAATATGTTTGGGTCTATTCCCATGCTTTGCAATACACGCTTCGTATGCTTAACGCAGAATACTCATCGTTCTTCGCACTGCACAAAAAAGGCGACAAAGATGCAAAACCTCCGCATTTCAAGTCAAAGGATAAATTCTCTGCGCTGGTATTCAATCATGGGGGATTCAAGATTGCGGAAGGATCTATCTCAATCTCGCACAAACATCCTTCTTCCACTCCACTCAAATTTAGGATACCAGAAAAGTTCAAGTTTGACAATGTAGTGCAGGCAAATCTAAATATGCAGGGTGGCGACTTCTATGTTGCAATAACC
>JAJZEU010000009.1:0-443 GCA_021805625.1 Microcaldota archaeon | reverse complement strand
ACCTATGAAAAGAAGGAAAAAGAATATGTAGATAACGGAATCTATCAGGCATTTGACTTAGGAACGATTAAGCATACGGCAGTAAATTCAAAAGGGAAGTTCATAGATTTCAAGAACGAAAGACCAGATAAATATTGGATTGGTTCAATTACAGATCTTCAACGAAGGCTATCCCATTGCCGAAGGGGAAGCCATAGATATAATTTTTATAAAAAGACGCTGGACAGGCTCAAATCAAAGTCGGCAGACCAGATGCGTGATATCCAGCACAAACTTTCAAGGCAAATCATAAACAATACGAAGGCAAATACGATAATTGTTGGGGATTTGTCTGTAAAGGACATGGCACAAAAAGACCGCCGACCCAATGGAATGTCTGCAAAAGGTGCAAGAACTCTGCATAGGGGAATGCAGAATTCAGGGAGCATCACAAGATTCGTTTC
>JAJZEU010000091.1 GCA_021805625.1 Microcaldota archaeon | reverse complement strand
CTATTATCTTCACAGATTTTACAAGCTCGTCGTCTATTCCGGCATTGTTAGGCACAAGGTAAAAGTAGGAAACGAATGATGGATCAAGGAGCACATAAGCTGCATCCTTACTCCTAAAGGTGAGCCTTATTATTCCTCTGGAACCTTTGGTTACATAGTCGGCATCCAGCATTACTCCTGTGATTTCTAGCCGTTCCTCCATATAGCATAATCAAGCAATTCTGTAATTAGGCGATTAGCACGCGTATTATGCTGAAGCCCCTGCTTCAGTTCCGGCCTGAGATTCCTGCAGTCTCGCCCTTGTAAGGGGTACCGGCGCGATAAGGCCAACAGCATGCGCCACGAACGTTCCCCTAGTTCCGCACTCGAAGTTCAATACATTTATTATGTTCTCTGCAAAGCTCAGCGGCAGCGTTTTCTTATCCTGCCAGACCTTCTGTATCTCCGCAGCGGATTTCTTGTCCTCCTTAGATGTTATGGTTCCTGAAACCTTGAGCTCACCGACGTTCTCGGGGCTTGCCTGATTCCCACCCTCGTATGAAGCGACAAAAGTGTATGCAACCTTCACTGAGTCCTGTACTACAGTAACATCATCGAAGTTTATGTTGAACTTCATGTTGGTTATCTGCTCTTTTGTCTTGCGCGTTCCTTCTACTTTTGTAACATCTAGATCTGTTATCATTCAATCTACCTTGTATTACATGCCCTGAACTCATTTATATAACTTTCTTGCACCGGCTTTGTAGAGAGCAATGCTAGGAATGGCGTTTTTAAGGATTCTCAGCCAAAGAGACAGCAGGTAAGATTATGCCCTACATCAAAAGTGAGCAAAGACCCGATCTGGACAAGCTCCTTCAACCACTGATCGAGTATCTGAAGGCTCAGGATGAACACGAGGTTGACGGCAAGCTGAACTACTGCATGACCCGAATACTGAAAGGGATCTATGCACCGAAGTACTTCAACTACAATCGTGCCATTGGAGTTCTGGAATGCGTTAAGCAGGAATTCTATAGAAGGCAAGTGGGTCCATATGAGGACAAGAAGATTATGGAAAGTGGTGATGTTGCCTAGACAAATTCTGCGCCAAATTAGAAACAATACTCTTATAAAACAGAACGGAGAATATCAAAGTGTGATAGGTTGAAGGCACTAATATACGCTGTCATGCTTGGCATGCTCCTCATAATGCCCATAGCGCATGCCTACATAAATGTAACTTACATAAACACAACCGTAATCCTGGGCCCAAACGCTACGGGCAAAGTAGTAGAAGTCCTCAGCCTATACCTCAGCAGCAACGTTTCCATAAACCAGTACATGCAGGACCGTGCAGCAATAAACCTCACGCTAAGCGGATGGCAGAAGGCGCTCAACACCAATTTGTTGGTTGAGCACATCCTCAATCCAACCTCAAGCGTATCAGGCTTCGCCTTTCTTCCTGGCCCAGTAACTACAGTTGGCACCGCAGGCATAGCACAGATAACGATGAGCTACTACGTCGGCAACATTACCAGTGTCAAGGAGATAGCACCAAGGAAATTTGAATACACCTTCAACGACAATGTTTTCAATTTCATACATACGGCAAGCGGCGAGGCTCTGCCACAGAGCGGCAGGCTGAATCTTATAATCCCCACAGGTTCGCAGGTGCTGAGCATTTACCCGTTGCCAGACTACCCATCGATAAGCTTCCTAGGCAACTACACCAACGATACCATATTCTCATGGTATGCAGGAGAGCCGCTTTCGAAGTTCACCTTCGCTTATGTTGTGACGCAGACGATGGGCCAGGAGGTCCTCTCCTACTTCGGATCGCTGCTGACAGTGTATAGGGTAGAGCTCTTCGCATTCATCTTCATCGTGATAGTAATCGTTGCAGCCTACTTCCTTATAACTTCCAGGCCAAGGCGATAGGGATGCACGCCTACGAGCTAGCAGTACTAAAGGCGTTGGCCGGGAAAAGCAAGCTAAGCATCGAAGAGCTATCAGAAAGTGCGGGCCTTGGCAGGGACAAGGTCCTCTGGGCTTCCGAGAACCTTTCAAATCGCGGATTAGTAGAGATAATCAGGAAGAATATAGCTAATGCGGAGGTGACAGAGGAAGCCAAGAGCTACATAGAACATGGCATGCCTGAGGAGCAGCTCTTGGCAAAGCTGAGCAATGGGCCTGTCCAGCTGGACCAGCTCAGCGATCCAGCCGAAAGGATAGGTGTGCAGTGGGCCAAGAAGAAGGGGCTCGCAAGTATAGAGGGAAGCATGATTATGATTACTACCTCTGGGGCTGCTGCGCTGGGGCACGAAATGGAAGAGAGGAAAGTGCTCAGGGCACTTGCTTCAGGAAAGGATGTACATAGCACACTGGAAGGGAGCAGAGATGCCGTAGATCTTCTTATAAAGAGGAAGCTTGTAAGAGTAAACGCGAGGAGTGCAGTAGAAGCTGTGCAGATAACCCAGAAAGGCAGCGTGGAGAGCAAGCATATCATGCAAAGCACAGAGATAGGCACCCTGACGAGAAACATCATAGCCAACAAGGGCTGGAAAGGGAAGGGTTTCAAGCGCTACGGCATCACAAATGTCGAGAGGGCCGTACCAGCAGTAAGGCATCCATTGAGGAATGTGATAAACAGGATAAAATCCACATACCTGGGCATGGGCTTCCAGGAAGTATCTGGCCCAATAATTGAACCGTCGTTCTGGGTTTTCGATGCGCTTTTCGTGCCGCAGGACCACCCTGCAAGGGAGATGCAGGATACATTCTATCTGGAAAATCCGAGCAGAGTGAAAATTGGGGAAAAAAGGCTCATAAGCGCAGTCAAGAGAATGCACAACTCTGCATGGCACAGTGATTGGAGTGAGAACATTGCACAGCAGGCGCTGCTGAGACCGCATACCACGAGCGTCTCTGTGAGGAAGCTCTATGCATTGAGCGCAAGGGAATTTGAAAGGATGCCGCTGAAATTCTTTTCGGTAGGCAGAGTTTTTAGGAACGAGAACGTAGACTACAAGCACCTTGCGGATTTCTACCAGACGGATGGCATAATAGTCGGAAAAGACCTGACGCTCGCAAATCTATTCGATACCCTTACAAGGATCTATGCGGCGATGGACATAAAGATAAGGTTCGTACCATCATACTTCCCTTTTGTGGAGCCAGGAGTAGAGGTACATATCTTCTACGAGCCCCGCAAAGAATGGCTCGAACTGGGCGGCGCCGGCGTAATAAGACGGGAGATAACAGGCATAGCAAGGAAGAACATTAGCGTGCTGGCATGGGGCCTGGGCGTGGAAAGGATACTCATGACAATGGACAGCAGCATAAACAGCGTATCGGAGCTCTACAACGGCGGCGTTGGCTGGCTCAGAGAAAGGAATATCAGGTTGTGATATGGTAGCAGCAGACCTCCCAACAAGATACCTGAAGAAGATGCTTGCAGGCAGCGCCACAATCGGCAAGCTGCCTGAGCTGGCTGCAAAAATCGGGGTGGAGGTAAAGGAATCAAACAGCAAATCGATAAGCATAGACGTTACCCCAGACAGACCTGATCTGCTCTGCGTGGTGGGCCTTGCTAGGGGGGTAAGAAACTTCACAGGTAGGAAGAGCAGGCTGCAATACGCGATCCAAGACCAAAAGCCATACCTGGAGATAGTTGTAGGAAGAAGAGTAAAGACCGTGCGGCCATTCATATCCGGTCTTGTAGTGAGAGGGCTTAAGTTCGATGATGACAGCCTGAAGGACCTTATAAACTTTACAGAGAAACTCAGCGCAAATGTGGGGAGGAAGAGGAAGAAACTTGCGATGGGCCTGCACAACCTTGATGCAATCGAACCTCCGTTGCTATACGATGCCTTCAAAAACGAGAAGTTTGTTCCGCTTGGCGGAAAAGTGCCCGTAGACTTCAAGCAGACACTTGAAAGCCACAAGAAGGGCCAGGAATACAGCGGAACCATAGGCGGCTCGGCTGCATATCCAGCGCTGAAGGACAGCAAAGGTATAATGTCATTGATACCCATAATAAATTCCGAAAGGACGAAGATAGACTCCCAGACAAAGAATATCTTTCTTGACATTACCGGCACCTCAAGCTTCTTAGTTGAGAAGATTGCAGACATGATGGCATCATACTTTCTTGACATTGGTGCGGAGGTACACAAAGTCGCGATTGTGTACCAAAACAGGACGGAAATCACCCCGGCGATGAAATCAGAAAAGCTTGAGATACCGATGGCAAAACTCGACATGCAGTTAGGGGCGTTCACTCATTCACAGGCATATGGCGCACTGGCCAACAAGATGGGCTTCGGGGCTGCAATAGTGGGCAACAAGCTAAGGGTTTATCTGCCAGCATACAGAATAGACGTGATAAACGACCAAGACATAGCGAGCGACATAACTGTCGCTTATGGATATGATAGGATAAGGCCGCTGCCGGTATTCTCGATGCAACAGGGGTTGCTGCAAAAGTCAACTGTGGATTATGAGGAGATAGCCCAACTCATGATAGGCATGGGCTTCAGCGAAGCCATGAATTCCTACCTTACAGATGTGGAATCGAACTTCAGGAGCATGCGGATGGAACCAAACAACAATTTCGTAAAATTGAAAGGATCCAGAGTTCAGTCCATCACCATGTTGCGAACCTGCCTGCTTCCATCTCTGCTCAGGAATTGCGGAAAGTCAAAGCACGACAGCCTGCCGCAAAGGCTCTTCGAACTCGACATGGCGTTCAGCGTGGAGCACGGAATGGCAAAGGAGGAACAGCATCTCGCAGCCATATCCGTAGACCCGGCAGCGAACTTCAACGAAGCTGTGGCAGTGATAGGGAAATTGCTCGATGGGATAATGCCTGGCGCAAAGTTTTCTGAGCATGACCATCCTAGCTTCATACCTGGAAGGAGCGGCAACATAATTGCAGGAAAGAGGGAAATAGGCCGCTTCGGGGAGCTTCATCCGGAAGTGCTCTCAAACTTTGGCATAGAGGAACCTGCATTCGCCTTTGAGCTGAATCTAAGC
>JAJZEU010000002.1 GCA_021805625.1 Microcaldota archaeon | reverse complement strand
AAAAATCCTAAAAGGACTTCTCGCGCTCCTTGAACAACAAGCCAGTTCCAAAAAATTTAATTAACAAAGAACGGCTTGCTATAAGCCTGCATACTTAAGGATGTCTTGGGAAGCTACAGGAAGTCTTCGGAAGCGGTTTTTGGAGCGGTGACGGGAACCATATTGCAAATATAATTCATTGATATAAATAAATTATTTCAATATGAACTATATTTATGCCCCAAAAAATGCCCTGTATTTTTTATAATGCGCTTATCATGAAGTTAGCATACCAATTCCGCTATGCCAGTTCAATTCCAAAGTTATTCATCATATATAGCCAATAACATACTGATATTAATAAATTTATTTATACGAAATAAACATTGCTATGCGGCTTAGAATCCCAGTATTCGCGATTATCGCAAAGCGCGGTACGCCGCCGCCAACGCTTTTATGACCTCCCAGAGGCCTCTAAAATCTTCTTTTACGTCGATGGAAAAAATTACGCATAAAAATAGGGGATGTTCCGAAGAACAGAGCCCCACGCATTTACAAGTAAACTTGTAATCTTATCATAGCAACGTTTCCGACACGGCCATGCTATGCGCAAGTCAGATGTTGCAATTGCATATCCTTTTTGTCAAGGTTTTCCCTAGGAATTTAATAGAGGTATTATTATGGATTATATTTTAGGCTTGGATGTTGGTATTGCTTCAACTGGTTTTGCAGGCGTATCCCCTGAAAACAAAAGAATTGATTTTACGGGCGTCCATATTTTTGATTCCGCCGAAAATCCCAAAGATGGTTCATCTCTTGCCTTGCCAAGACGATCAGCGCGGGGATTGCGCCGTGTCATCCGCCGCCGCGCCCAACGCAAAAAACATATCCGCAAAATGCTACTGAAATACGGCTTTGAAAAAAGCGCGGTTGCTTCCATTGATGCACCCGAAACAGAGAATGCCCCACGTGTCTGGAAACTTCGATCGGATGCGCTGGAAAGAAAGTTAACTGATGCTGAATTAGCGCGGGTGTTATTTCATATAGCCAAGAAACGCGGTTTTCAATCCAACAGCAAAAAAGCGGCTGATAACGATACCGAAGGTAAAAAAGCACTGGAAGGTTCAAAAGTTCTTCAAGAGGCCATGACCCAAGCAGGCTCACGCACTATCGGCGCATACTTGGCGACCTTGCCGAAACAGAGGAACGGCCATCGCAGTTATGAGCGTTTTGTTGTACGGCAATTACTGAAAGATGAAGTAAAGGCCATTTTCAACGAGCAAAGAAAGCGCGGAAACGAAAAACTCACCCCTGCTCTGCAAGAAGAGTATGAGAAAATCGCTTTTACGCAAAGACCGCTTCAATCCAGTGAAAAGCTAGTTGGATTCTGTTTTCTTGAGGAAAGCATTGGCAGCAAGGTAAAGCGCGCACCCAAATTCAGCTATTCCGCAGAATTGTTTGTTCTTTGGTCAAAGCTAAATAACCTGCGCATTAGGGAACATGGCGGCTCTGAACGGGAACTGACCCCCGACCAGAAAAATCAGGTTGCGGAGTTAGCCCATAAAAATAAGGACGTCAAATACAAGCAAATCAGGAAGCTGCTTGATATGTCTGATGGGGAACGTTTCAATATCAGCTACAGAAAAACAGATAACGAAGAAACGGATTGGGAAAAGATAAGGGACGGCGTTGAAGGAAAATCTGTTTTCATGGCCATGAAGGGTTATCATGCGCTTAAAGAAGCTGTCGGAAAAAGTGAATCTGACTGGCAAAGATGGATAGGCAAGGATATAGAAAAACTTGATGACGTTGCACGTATCCTTTCTTTCACCGAGGATGCAGATGAAGTTGAAAATCTTCTTTCCGGTATCGGCGTTGGAGCATCAGACAGGGCGGCATTGAAGCAGATTACGGACTTTAAAAAATCCATTGATATTTGCGCCCGCGCCGCAAGAAAATTGATCCCGTTCATGAAACAAGGGATGTCCTATGATAAGGCATGCAGCGCTGCGGGGTATGACTTCAACAAGCGCAAAAATCAAGCATTGGGCTTTGTGCCACGTTTTGAACCAACAAGAAACCCTGTTGTTGATCGCTCTCTTTCTCAAGTCAGGAAGGTTGTAAATGCGATTATTCGCAGATACGGAATGCCGCAAACGATCATTGTTGAAACGGCTGGTGAGTTAGGAAAATCATGGAAAGATCGTAAAGAAATTGACAAAATTCGAGCAAAAAACCAGAAAAACAAGGAAGAAGCCGCAAAACACGCCGAAGAAATAATAGGCCATGAGCCAACAGGAGAGGAATTAATCAAGTTCCGCCTCTGGAAGGAACAGCAGGCTATGTGCTGCTATTGCGGCGCAGAAATCACGCCGGAGGCTTTTTCTGATTCTGTTGCAACCCAAATAGATCATATCATTCCGTACAGCCGTTCATGGGATGATTCATACATGAACAGGACGCTGTGCCATACCGACTGCAATCAAGAGAAAGGCAACAAAACGCCTTTTGAATGGATTGGTGGTACAGATCGATGGGATGGCGTTGTCGCCATGGCATCGCGCCTGCCGCGCCGTAAAGCGGAAAACATGCTTATTGAGAATTTTGATGAAGATAAGTCCGACAAGTGGAAGGAACGGCATCTGAACGATACGCGGTACATTACCCGCTTGCTGAAAAACCATCTTGAAAACAGCCTTGATCTTGGCAAGGGCAACCGCGTACAAACCCGCAATGGCGCTTTGACGGCGCATTTGCGCGGAGCGTGGGGCTTCCCCGATAAGAACCGCAGTAATGACCGGCATCATGCCCTTGATGCTATAGTGTTAGCTTGCTCCACACAAAGCATGGTGCAAAGACTGACAAACTGGAATAAATACGAAGCTCGCAAGAAAAATCCGGCTGAAAGACCGCGTCCGCCGTTGCCGTGGGAAGGTTTCAGGGAAGAAGCCAAGAAAAAAGTTGACGATATTTTTGTTAGCCGCATGCCGTATCGCAAGATTACCGGACAAGCGCACGAAGAAACCATCCGCAGCATCCGGCAAAATGATAAAGGCGAAAGAATCGCTATTCAAAAAGTGCGCCTGACTGCCTTAAAACCCGATACACTAGAAAACTTAGTCGATAAAGAGGGGCGCAATCAGAATCTTTATAACATCCTGAAAGAACGTCTGAACGCTCATAACGGCGATCCGCAGAAAGCTTTTGCGGAACCCGTCAAGCTCATTGGCAGGAATGGTGCGGAAAACGCCGCTCTTATAAATTCTGTGCGCATAATCACGAATGAAAAGAGCGGCGTTGAAATTAATGAAGGGCTTGCAAGCAATGGACGAATGATCCGCCTTGACGTTTTTCAAAAAGATAAAAAATACTTCCTGTGTCCAGTATATGTACATCATAAGGCTGATAGTGAATTGCCTAAAAGGGTTGTTAAACCTTTAAAAGGTGAAACAGATTGGGATGTAATGGATGAAAAATATGTATTTCAATTTAGCCTCTATCCTAATGATCTGATTCGAGTCGGTAAAAAAGGAGAAGAATACTTGGGCTACTACGCTGGCGCAAACAGGCGCACAGCATCTATAGCTATCATTGCACATGACGGAGATAAACAATTTGGTAAGAATGGACTAAAAGACGGTATAGGAGTTCAGGGATTGGGAATCTTTGAAAAATATACCGTGAATTACTTTGGAGAAAAGCACAAGGTGAAGGGGGAAAAACGTCTTGGCTTGGCGAAATCTGCTCATACAAAATCCGGCGCGGCTGTCGCTAAAAAACGCGCAGCTGCAACTGGAGAACGATGAAGGGGTCTTTTCTGTAGCAGTCGAAGACTTGACCTGCGTTATATTAGAAAGTCACCATGTGACTGTCAGCGTGTCATTATTATCCCGCTGTCAGGAATTAGGGGTATGCGTTATCACCTGCGACGCCGCCCATACGCCAAACGGGATTTTACATCCCTTCCATGAGCATTCCCGACAAAGCAAAGTTGCGCATTTACAAATCGGCTGGTCAGAGCCTTTCAAAAAACGGGTATGGCAATCTATTGTCCGCGCAAAGATTACAGGACAAGCGGACGTTCTTGAAAAATATAGCGACAAAAGCACGGCTAAGGCTCTCCGCTCAATGTGCCAGCACGTTACTTCCGGCGATGAAAAGAACGTGGAAGCGCAAGCGGCACGGGAATACTGGCAAAATCTTTTCGGTGTGGATTTTCGGCGCCATGCCACGGATGTTATCAACGGGGCATTAAACTATGGCTATGCCATTATGCGGGCAACGGTAGCAAGGTCTATCGTCAGTTACGGATTGCTCCCCGCTTTCGGACTGCATCACGATAGCGACCTGAACGCCTTCAACCTTGCCGATGACGTGATTGAGGTCTTCCGGCCTTTTGTGGACGATCAGGTAAAGAGGATGCAAACAGCTGGTGAGTTATCAGATAAAGACCTTTCCAAAGAAAATCGTCAAAAGCTGGCAGGCATTCTTCATTCGACCTGCATGTTATCAGGTGAGGTTCACACGCTCATAAATGCTTCCGACAAGGTTGCCGAAAGGCTGGTTGTTGCCATTGAGAAAAAAGAACCACAAGAAATGGTTTTTCCTGAAATTCAAACGACCCTACTATGACGGCGGCGAAAGACAGATACATGTGGCTTTTTGTATTTTTTGATTTACCTGTCAAATTAAAGGAAGAGCGCCTTACGGCTACGCGCTTTCGGAATTTCCTGCTGAAAGACGGCTATATGATGATTCAGTTTTCAGTCTATGCCCGCGTCTGCAATGGGCAGGAAAGAGTTGACAAACATCTTACAAGATTGCATAATTCTATACCGGCAAAGGGCAGTGTCAGGGCGATTCAGATCACTGACAAGCAGTACGAGCGCATGAAAATTCTGGTTGGAAAACAGAAAATTCGTGAAAAAACAAAGACCGAACAGCTCCTTTTATTTTGAACTGTCCGGTCTTTTTCTAAATAATATCAATCCATTGCAGCGTATCTATCATAGCATGGCCGTGTCGGAAGGGAAGCTATGACTCATACTTAT